>NZ_FQTU01000009.1 GCF_900128885.1 Alkalibacter saccharofermentans DSM 14828 | reverse complement strand
AAGTGTCCCTTGTTTGTGTGCTGATGTATTAGTTGTGAAGTGTCCCTTGTTTGTGTGCTGATGTATTAGTTGTGAAGTGTCCCTTGTTTGTGTGCCTGGCACACAAACAAGGGACTGATTCTTTAAATTGAATCAGTCCCTGAAATTCATATATTAATATTATTTTGACAAATCGCTTCCTTGTTGACCGCTGGCTCTTAGAGCGGATTGTGCTGCCGCAAGTCTGGCTATTGGAACCCTGAATGGAGAACAGGATATATAGTCTAAACCTATTTTGTGGAAGAATTCAATGGATTTCGGATCTCCTCCATGCTCTCCACAGATACCCATTTTCAACTCAGGCTTAGTTTCTCTTCCAAGCTTGACTGCCATATCTACTAGTTTGCCAACACCTTCCACATCCACGCTTTGGAAAGGATCTTCTGTCAGGACTTCCTTTTCTCTATATTCTGATATGAACTTGCCTGCATCATCCCTAGAAAAACCAAATGTCATCTGCGTAAGGTCATTTGTTCCAAATGAGAAGAAATCAGCATCTTTTGCTATTTCATCTGCAATTACAGCTGCCCTTGGCACCTCTATCATTGTTCCCACGAGATAATCGATCTTCTTGCCTTTTTCAGCCATAATCTTCTCAACTGTATCTACTACGATCTTTTTAACGTAATCCAACTCGGCTTTTATGCCAACTAGTGGAATCATGATCTCTGGTATAATGGTTGTGTTTTCTTCCTCAATTACTTCTATAGCCGCTTCAATTATTGCCTGCGCCTGCATCTGGGCAATCTCAGGATAAGTAATCGCCAGCCTGCAACCCCTGTGGCCAAGCATCGGGTTAAATTCCTGCAAGCTATGGATAACTTCTTTAATGTCATTTACTGCCATCTGCATTTCATCAGCAAGCTTCACAATGTCCTGTTCATCCGTTGGCAAGAATTCGTGTAAAGGAGGATCTAGAAGCCTTATGGTTACCGGCTTGCCTTTCATAACGCTAAAGAGTCCCTTGAAATCGGATTTTTGCATCGGCAACAATTTATCCAATGCTTTTTGCCTTTGGTTTTTATTGTCTGAAAGAATCATTTCTCTTACTACCGGGATTCTGTTCTCTTCGAAGAACATATGCTCAGTCCTGCAAAGGCCTATGCCTTCTGCACCGAATGAAATAGCCGTCTCGGCATCTTTCGGAGTATCTGCATTAGTTCTGACACCCAGTACTCTTTTAGAATCTGCCCATATCATCAATTTGGCAAAATCACCGGATAGGGTAGGTTCTACTGTCTTAATGCTGCCTTTGTATATCTTACCTGTGCTTCCATCTAGGGATATGTATTCCCCTTCCAGTATCCTGATATCCCCAACAGCAAAAATCTTGAGTTCTTCATCTACTTTCACTGTTTCACATCCAGCAACACAGCATTTTCCCATGCCTCTTGCTACAACCGCTGCGTGAGAGGTCATTCCTCCTCTGGATGTCAATATACCTTGAGATATATTCATCCCTTCGATATCTTCTGGAGAAGTTTCCTTCCTTACCAGTATGACCTTTTCACCTGATGCTGCAGCTTTTACAGCATCATCGGCAGTAAAATACACCTTGCCTGTAGCTGCTCCAGGCGAAGCTGGAAGTCCCTTGGCAATGGGGGTTGCCATTTCCATTGTCGCCCCATCAAAAGTAGGATGCAGAAGCTGATCCAGCTGTTTTGGATCGATTCTAAGAACAGCTTCGTCTTCAGTCAAAAGACCCTCCAGAGCCATGTCTACAGCTACTTTCAAGGATGCGTTTATTGTCCGTTTGCCGTTTCTAGTCTGAAGTATATAGAGTTTCCCCTGCTCTATAGTGAACTCGATGTCCTGCATATCCTTATAGTGAGTTTCTAAATTTTTTGTAATGGTATCAAACTGCTCGTAAATTTCTGGCATTATTTCCTTAAGTTCATCTATGGATTTAGGAGTCCTGATGCCAGCCACCACGTCTTCTCCTTGAGCATCCATCAAAAATTCTCCATAGAGTTTTTTCTCTCCGGTTGCGGGATTTCTAGTGAAGGCTACTCCAGTACCGGAGTCTTCGCCCATATTACCGAAAACCATTGATTGAACGTTAACAGCAGTTCCTAGATTATGTGGAATATCGTAAAGATTTCTATACGCGATCGCTCTTGCATTGTTCCAAGACCTGAAAACTGCATTGATAGACTCAATAAGCTGCTCGTTAGGATCTTGTGCAAATTCCTTGCCTGTTTCCTTTTTTACTATGCTCTTATATTCGTCTACTATATCTTTCAAGTCCACAACTGTCAGCTGAGTATCATTTTCGTATCCATTCCTGTCTTTGTACTTGTCAAGCACCGCTTCGAACCTGAATTTTGGAATGTCCAAAACAACATCAGAAAACATCTGGATAAATCTTCTATAACTGTCATAGGCAAATCTCAAATTTTCGGTTTTTTCTCCTACAGCCATTACCGTTTTATCGTTAAGCCCTAGGTTAAGAATCGTATCCATCATTCCCGGCATGGAAAACGCAGCACCGGATCTTACTGATACCAACAAAGGATTGGTCCTGTCGCCGAATTTTTTTCCGGTCTTTTCTTCAATTACATTTAATCCCTCATGGATCTGGCTGATGATTTCATCATTGATCCGCTTTCCATTTTCATAATATGTTCTGCAGGCATCTGTTGAAACCGTAAGCCCGGGAGGTACGGGAAGTCCAATGTTGGTCATCTCCGCCAAGTTGGCTCCCTTTCCGCCCAATAAAGCTTTCATTTTTGCATTTCCTTCTTCAAAAAGATAAACATATTTTTTACTCATAATTGCTCCCCCTCACGAATGATAGATAATACTATGCTGGCGGTCTCCTCTATTGCCTTAGTGGATACATTGATTACCGGACACCGCAATTTATGAAAAAGTTTCTCAGCATAATCAAGTTCATTTAAAATTCGTTCCATATTGGCGTAGTTAGCAGTATAATCAAGCCCCAGAGCTTTTAATCTTTCTATACGTATGTGATTTAGCTTATCCGGATCGTTGGTCAAGCCTATTATTTTGCCCTTTATGGGTTCAAACAATTCCTTGGGAGGATCCACTTCCGGAACCAATGGTATATTTGCAACTTTTACGTTTTTGTGCGCCAAATACATGCTAAGAGGCGTCTTTGAAGTTCTGGAAATGCCAAGCAATATGACATCTGCTTTTTTTATCCCTCTAGAATCCTTGCCGTCGTCATATTTGACTGCAAATTCTATGGCTTCTACTTTTTTAAAATAGTCGGCATCCAGTCTTCTGTTCAGGCCCGCTTCATAGAGCGGTTCTTTTTTTGTCATTAAGCGAAGGGCATCGATCACCGGCCCGATTACATCTATAGCCGGAATTCCGTACTCATCGCACTTGTTTCTCATATATTCTTTCATTTCAGGAACTACCAAAGTATATACTACTATGGAATTATCCTCTTTTGCTTCGTAGAGAATTTCGTCGATCTGTTCCTTTTCCAAAACAAATGGAAATCTTTTTATGTCACTGATGCTGGTATTGAACTGTATTTTTCCAGCTTTGGCTACCAACTCTCCCGTTTCTCCAAGAGAATCGGATATCACGTATATAATTCCTCGTTTATTTTCCAGCATAATATGTCCCCCTCTAATCATTTCCAATCTTAACCATCATTTTGGTTATAGTCGTCTTAGATATTTTTCCTATGACTTTCAATTTTTCAGAACCATCATTGTCATTTACCTTTTCTACAACAGGTAGTGAGTCAACCTGATGATCTATGATCTTAACCGCTGCATCAAATATAGACTCGCCAGGCTCACAGTATACTATATTTGGCATCCTTGTCATTATCATAGCCACAGGCAATGTTTTTATGTCGTGGTTTCCAAGGGTGATCTTAATGAAGTCTTTTCTTGAAACCACCCCGGATAGGTAACCTTTGTTTTGAACATAAATGTTTCCAGTATCCTCCAGAAACATCGTGACTATTGCATCATAAACAGTTGTATCCTCTGATACCACAACGGGTATACTTTTGACGTCCATCACGCTAATATTCTTTATGAAACTTCCCATTACGCTGATTAAAGACTTGCCGGAATAATAGTACCCAACCTTGGGCCTGGCTTCCAAGATTCCCATCATCGTCAATATTGTTAAATCTGGCCTCAGGGTTGCCCGGGTCAAATTTATTCTATCAGCAATGTGCTCACTAGTAATTGGCTGATTTTCTTTAACAATATCCAAAATTTCCATTTGTCTCTTTGATAATTGTATGATGGCCACCTCCCAAGGTTATATGTGTTCTATTAATACACCTCATTATGAATAAAGTATAACATATTATCTGTGTAACATTAATACTTTTTTTGTATATTTTTTGTACTTAGTATACAATATTGTCGCTAATATGTTTGACAAGCTCATCAACACTAATCCTGACCTGCTCCATTGTATCTCTATCCCTTACTGTAACAGTACCGTCTTCAAGGGTATCAAAGTCGATTGTGATACAGTATGGGGTGCCGATCTCGTCTTGTCTTCTGTAGCGCTTGCCGATGCTTCCCGCTTCATCGTAGTCTACCATAAAGTTCTTAGCCAAAGTCCCGTAAACTTCAAGAGCTTTGTCTTTGAGCTTCTTTGTAAGAGGCAAAACGGCGCATTTGAAAGGAGCCAATGCGGGATGCAATTTCAGTACCGTCCTCGAATCCTTTTCGTCTATTTGCTCTTTTTCAAATCCATTGCACAAGAAAGCCAGAAGAACCCTATCTACTCCTAAAGAAGGCTCTATGCAGTAAGGCACATATTTTTCATTCGTTATCGGATCAGTATATTTGAGATCTTTTCCACTGTGGCTTTGATGCTGCTTAAGGTCAAAATCAGTTCTGTCGGCTATTCCCCAAAGCTCTCCCCATCCAAAGGGAAACTTGAATTCAAAGTCTGTCGTAGCGTTGCTGTAGTGGGAAAGCTCATCATCCGAGTGATCCCGCAGCCTCAGATTCTCTTCTTTGATTCCTAGGTCAAGAATCCAATTTTTACAGAATTCCTTCCAGTATCCAAACCATTCCAAATCTTCTCCAGGCTTGCAGAAAAACTCAAGTTCCATTTGCTCAAATTCTCTGGTTCTGAATATAAAGTTACCCGGTGTTATCTCGTTTCTAAAAGACTTTCCTATCTGGGCAATTCCAAAAGGTATTTTTTTTCTTGAAGATCTTTGAATATTGGCAAAGTTGACAAAAATGCCTTGAGCTGTTTCCGGTCTTAAGAAGATCTCATTGGCGCTGTCTTCCGTCACTCCCTGGAATGTCTTGAACATAAGATTGAACTGTCTTATATCCGTGTAGTCGAATGATCCGCAGTTCGGACATTTGATTTCATGCTGATTGATGAAATCCAGCATCTTTTGATTATCCCATCCATCTACGACGATATCTTCGTTTTTGTTGAAGGAATAGTCTTCGATAAGTTTGTCTGCCCTATACCTTGTTTTGCACTTTTTACAATCCATCAACGGATCGTTAAATCCACCCACATGGCCTGAAGCTTCCCATGTCTTAGGATTCATCAGAATCGCAGAATCTATGCCTACGTTGTATGGGGACTCCTGCACGAATTTTTTCCACCAAACTTTCTTTATGTTGTTTTTAAGCTCTACTCCTATCGGCCCATAATCCCAGCTGTTTGCAAGACCTCCATAGATTTCCGAGCCTGGATAGATTATTCCCCTCATTTTGCAAATACTTACGATTTCATTCATGTTAAGTTCCTTATTCATTTTTATCCTCCATTTAAATTATTTTTATAAAATAAAAATCCCCTGCTTAAAATAAGCAAGGGACGATATTTACCGCGGTTCCACCCTAATTGGCACATACTAAATGCCCTTCTTTTTCAAAGATGTGCTCAAAAGTTCCATTCAAAAGCCCATATGGGAAAGCTTGCACCGTCCTTTCCTCGCTTTGCATATGTCAGCATCCTACTCTTCTTCATCATTGCACAAATATAGATATTCAATAAATAACTTAACAAATTTCACTTGCCTTTGTCAATTGTTATTTAATAGAAATTCAAAAGATCTGTTGCGTTTTCCTGTATGGCATTCCAAAGTCTTGTTCAGTATCACCGCAAGGTGCATCAATTCCTTGGGGTACAAACCTGTTTTTTTCAGTCCGGATATAGGCGTGTCTTGAAGATAACGAAGAAACTCTGCATCTTCATCTGTAATTTTGCTTTTTTGCCTATTGCTCTTTGAGCAGTCTTGACATACCAATCCTCCCAGATCCCAAGAAAACCACCACCCACTGTCGTCTTTGGAACATATCTGACATTTTTTTAAATTAGGTGCAAATCCCAAATATCCCAGAAGCTTAATTTGAAACGCAAGCAGGATAACCTCATCACTTTGGACCAAGCCTTCATTCATGAAATACAGGAGGTTTAGTATCAACCTAAGCGCGCTTTCATCTGATTCGTACTCTTCGTATGCCTGATTTAACGCCTCTGCCATATACGCACCTTTTGAAAGCTTATCTAGATCGTTTCTTAGTTTGTGAAACGACTCAATAAGCTCTGCTTGGTTTAAGTATGCAAAGTTTCTTCCCGTATAATAGACAAAGTTGCAGTAGCTAAAAAGCTGAGTTACCCCTACGTAGGCACTTTTAGGATTCCTAGCTCCCTTTGCTATGGCGGTTATTTTCCCTGATTCTTTTGTAAACAAGGTTATGATCTTGTCGTTTTCTCCATAGTTTACCGACTTAATGACCAATCCGGCCGCCTTTTCCATAGACATGGAGCTTACCTGTTTTTATCCTGACCATATCCAAAGCTTTTTAAATCAAAATCTTTGTCTCGCCAGTCCTTCTTCACCTTAACCCATAACTGAAGATTCACCCGAATCCCCAGAAGGTTTTCTATATCACGTCTGGCCATTGTTCCGATCTTTTTAAGCATCGCTCCGCCCTTGCCTATAATTATCCCTTTGTGGGACTTTTTCTCTGTGTATATAGTAGCCTCTATATCCATAATATCAGAATTTTTTCTTTCCTTCATAGACATGATTTCTACCGCGATACCATGAGGTATCTCCTCATCTAGGGATATCAGGGCCTTTTCTCTTATCATTTCTGCTACTATTACCTTTTCCGGCTGTTCTGTTATGGTATCTTCAGGAAAATACATCGGTCCTTCAGGAAGATATCTCTCCATGATTTCCACCAGCCTATCCACATTTTCTCCAGTGGATGCGCTGATGGGAACAATTTCTTCAAAAAATTCGTATTCCTTCATGATGTCTATCTTCTCTAGAATATCTTCCCTTTTTACGGTGTCTATTTTGTTTATTACCAATATCCTAGGAATATTTACGTCCTTTAGCGCGTCAAGAATGAATCTGTCACCCGGTCCTGGTGATTTCATGTCATCCATCAAAAACAAGATCACATCCACGTCCTTCATTGCAGATGCGGCTCCATCCACCATGATGTTTCCCAGCCTGTTCTTCGGCTTGTGAATTCCAGGTGTGTCTAAAAAAATCATTTGATATTTCTCTGTGGTATGAACGCATCTTATTACATTTCTAGTAGTCTGAGGCTTTGATGAGATAATCACCATTTTCTCTCCTAAAATATTGTTCAAAAGAGTGGATTTGCCTACATTTGGCCTTCCCACTATGCTTATAAAACCCGATTTAAAGCTCATTTTTCATTCCTCCAAAAAGTCTTGTTTTGAAAAGCCATGAGGCAGCAATTCTTCTAACGTAAAGACTTCTATTTCCTTATTAGAATTTGTCAATATTATTTTTGCATCCTTGCTGAATTCATTTATTACCTGCCTGCATATCCCGCAGGGAAATGTTTTTTCGCCATTTGATCCTACTATGGCAATCGCTTCTATCTTCCTGTTACCTTCTGAAACACCCTTAAATATGGCAGTCCTTTCTGCACAGTTGGAAGCACCGAAGGATGCATTTTCTACGTTGCAGCCACCATAGATCTTTCCGTCTTCCATGATTACCGCTGCCCCTACTTTAAAATCTGAATAGGGAGCATATGCTTCCTTCAGGCTCTCATGTGCGATGCTTACCAGCTTTTGATATTTTTTTAGTTCATCCATCTTATGACCTCTTCCCATAGCCTACCCCAAAACACGAAGACCCCTACGAAAACCGCCACCACTGCATTTAGGAGAACTGCCCCTGCAGCGACATCTTTTGCGACCTTAGCCCTTTCATCGTATTCCATGGTTGACAGATCCACAGCCTTTTCAATAGCTGTATTGAACATCTCGCTTGTTATTACCAAGCTAAATGTTATGAACAGCGCTAACCACTCTGTCATCTCAATTTTAAAATATACCCCTGCCAAGGTTACCCCCGCAGCAAAAATAAAATGTATGCGCATGTTTCTCTGGGTTTTCAAACAGTAGAATATCCCCTCAAAAGCATACTTGAAGCTTCTAAACAATGCTTTCATATGATCACCTTTGCAGATTAAGTTTTTCCATAATTTTTTTTTCTTTACTTCTCATCTCGGTCTTTTCCTCAGATCCCATATGATCGTAGCCCAGCAGATGAAGCATTCCATGAGCAGTAAGGTAACACATCTCACGTTCCAAGCCATGGCCATAGCTACCAGCCTGTTCCGCCGCTCTTTGCATGCATATTATGATGTCTCCCAACAACACAGGCTCCAAGTCATCATCTTCATACATGGGAAATGACAGGACGTCAGTTATGCTGTCCTTGTTTCTATAAGTATTGTTGAGGTTTTTTATTTCCTCTTCATCTACTATGGATATGCTCACTTCAAAATCCAATTTAAACCCTTCAACTTCGATGGCTTTATTTACGGTTTCTTCTATCATGCCGATCATTTCCCCGCTCAAATCCCCTTTTGATCGGTTATCAATATAAATTTCCATCAGCTTTCCTCCACTTTTTTGGAATCTGAATCCATATCAGGATATTCTATTCTTTCATGATACACGCTGTTCAGTATCTTGACAAAAACCTCTTTAATCAGGCTTATTTCCTTTAAGCTTAAATCACACTCGTCAAGCATGCCATCAGAGAGCTTCTTTTGAAAGATCTTGTCTACTCTTTCGGCAATTTTATTATCGTTTATGCCTTTTATGCTCCTTACAGCAGCCTCTACGGAATCAGCTAAGGCCAATATCCCTTCCTCCCTGGTAGAAGGCCTCCTCGACTCATATTTAAATTTTTCAATATCCGGGTTTTCGTTGAGCTCATTTGCTTTATGGTAAAAAAACTCAATGGTGCTTTCACCATGATGTGTAATTATGAAGTTTCTGACTTCCTCTGGAATCTTGTATTCCTTTGCCATCTCAAATCCCTTAATCACATGGTTTTTAATGATCTGCACACTCTTTAAGGGAGATATGAAGTCATGAGGATTTATTTCGCCAAATTGATTCTCTGTAAAATACACAGGGGACAAGCTCTTTCCGATATCGTGATAATACGCTCCTACTCTAACTAGCAATGAATTAGCCCCTATCCTTTCAGCAGCGCTTTCCGCCAGGTTGCCAACTACGATGCTGTGATGGTATGTTCCCGGGGCATTTGTCATGAGCTTTTTAAGCAATGGATTATTGGGATTTGCCAACTCAACCAACATTATTGGAGTAGTTATATCAAAGGTCCATTCCCAAATGACCAATGTTCCCAATGTGAATATCCCTGATAGCAATCCGTTTGAAAAGCCTAACATCATATCCATTATTCCGGACAAATCAAAGTTATGGACAATTAGGTTGTAAGATCCTATCAGAAGCAGGTTGACCAATCCAACAGCTAAACCGGTGCGCATTATATCCGCCCGCTTGTTGATTTTTATCATCCCCATGGCACCGATATATCCGTTTACCATGTAGATTATAATCTGTATCATATTAAAATTGGAACTAAAACCCGCTATCAGCACGAAAAAAACCGTGCTGGTTATGGCCAGCCTTTTGTCAGTCAGCAAGGCAATGGTCATCGTCATCATGCTAACAGGCACTATGTATGGAGAAATGCTCACAAGAGGAATCGTCAACAAAACCATGAAGGTGAAAATGATGACAATAATTAAAAACCTCTTATTGTCTTTCAGTATAAGCTCTCTATAGAAATTCCTCAAATACACGTAGTAAACAGAAAATATCCCCAACAAAAGAAGGGCAACACCGATTATTAAGTAAGGGTCGTCAAAATATGACCCTCTCATCATATTGTTGTCAACCAGTAGATTTATCTTTTCAGCCGTGAGCACTTCTCCTCTTTCAACAATCAGCTCTCCGGCCTCATATGTTATTGTAGGAACAGACTGCCTAGCCTCTTCAACCGCCTGTTGAGTGCTCTCAACATCAAGAATCATGTTGGGCTGGATTGATTTAGACAGTATCTCAGCTCCTGTCTGTGCATATTCTTCTCCTGGATTATCTTCAGCGAATGCTTCAGCAGCTTCTTCCTGCACCTGGGCAAGGTTTTGCATGCTTATTTCGTTTTGGTATATCCTCCCTAATGCGGAAACTAAACTTGCTTCCAAAGCACTTTTAACCTCATTCTCCATTTCGAGGAGGCTAATGAGGGCTGTATCCGTGATGTTTATAGATCTCAATCGCAGATCAGAGATCTCAGTATCCGTCAATTCATCCTTTTCGTCAAGAGCCCGGAATAGTTCATCTGTTTTTTCCAACGCATTGTCTTGTGCATTGTCGATTCTCGTATATATCTGCTCTACTCCTGCTGCCGCTTGATCTCTGCGTTTTTCAGTGGTCTTTTCATCTATTATCCTGTGTGGCGCGGCGATATTATCTTCAGCTACATCTCCTTGATTGTAATTGTAATTAGGAGGCAGGGCTGTTATGACCATCATGGAAAATATCGCGATGAAGCCTAAAAGCGCTACCAATATCAGGGTACTTAGTTTTTTTTTGTTCAGTTTGATAATTCTACTTTTTATTTTTATCACCACTTGTCTTTATTGACTTCTTATTTTCATAAGATTCATAAGCATTTATGATCTTTTGCACCAATCTGTGCCTTACAACATCACGCTGAGTAAAGTTGATAAAAGCAATGCCTTCGATGTCATTTAATATTTGAGTGACCTTCACAAGCCCTGAGCTTCTTCCACCCGGAAGATCAATTTGGGTAATATCTCCTGTTACAACCGCTTTTGATCCGAAACCCAGCCTAGTCAGAAACATCTTCATTTGCTCCGGAGTTGTATTCTGAGCTTCATCTAGTATTATAAATGAATCATCCAGAGTCCTGCCTCTCATATAAGCTAATGGTGCCACTTCAATAAGTCCTTTTTCCCTATATTTCAGATAGGTTTCAGGACCCAGTATGTCATATAGCGCATCGTATAAAGGCCTTAAATAAGGATCAACCTTTTCCTGCAAATCTCCTGGCAGAAAACCAAGGCTTTCTCCTGCCTCCACTGCAGGCCTAGTAAGTATTATTCTGTTTACTTCTTCCCTTTTAAAGGCCTTTATAGCCATAGCCATGGCTAAATACGTCTTTCCCGTACCCGCAGGACCTATACCAAAAACAATCTCGTTTTTTTCTATGGCTTTTATATAATTTTTTTGCCCCAAGGTTTTTGGCATGATCTTTTTGCCCCTGGCAGTATAGCATACTATCTCCTTCAGGCTTTCCAAATCCTCTTTTTCACCCTTTTCCACGATGTCAATCAGATATGAGAGGCTCTGCTGGTCAATTGCCATATTGTCATTTATCATGCCGTTTAGTTTTGTCAAAACATCTAAAGCCTTGTCGATGTTTTTTTCTTCTCCAATCAGCTTTAAGCTGTTTTCTCTTGATAGGATTCTTACGTTGAATTTTTTTTCGATTTCCTTAACGTTTTCGTCAAATCTACCGTATATTTTCATAATCGAATCTGCGTTATCCAGCTCGAGTATTTTTTCAGCAATTAGTTCCAATAATTATCCTCCTTGAAAAATCAAATATAATAAATCCATGATACCATATTACCAATGAATATTCCACTTTGTTGGGCTTTAGATGGTTTTAGGTTTGAATCCATGAACCATTGTCCAGCTGTGCTTAAGGGTTTAACCTATACAAATATCAAGAGGCTACCGTTACCGGTAGCCTCTCTTATCTTATTGCTCGTTTAGTATCTCTTTTACGATTTTGTTGATCATTCCCCCGTCTGCCCTGCCTTTAACCTTTGGCATTACAGCCGACATGACTTTACCCATATCTTTAAGGGAAGTTGCACCCACTTCGTTAATCGCATCAGATACGATTACTTTTAATTCTTCTTCCGTCAATTGCTTAGGGAGGTATTCCATCAAAATATCCAGCTCTTTTTCGGTTTGTTCCATAAGATCTTCCCGCTGAGCTTTTTTAAATTCTTCCAAAGCGTCTTTTCTCTGTTTTACCTGCTTGGCAATTACAGCCAAGACGTCTTCATCATCCAGTACAACCTTGTTGTCCTTCTCATTTTGAAGTATCGCAGCCCTGACCATGGTAATGGTCGCCTTCTTAATGTTGTCCTTTTCTCTCATAGATGTCTTCAAGTCAGACATCAACCTATCCTTGAGTGACAAGCTATCACCCCTTATCTAAGCTTTTTATTTCTCTTTCTGGCTGCTTCGGATTTCTTTTTCCTTTTAACACTTGGCTTTTCGTAATGCTCTCTCTTTCTAATTTCAGACATTACCCCAGCGCTGGCAGTTTTTTTCTTAAATCTGCGAAGTGCGTTTTCCAATGACTCGCCATCTTTGATTTTAACTTCTGACATTTTCCACCCTCCCCTCTACTACAATAATGCAACAGAATAGTATTAGTTTTGTAGCGGGTATTTACAACAACTCATATTATATATCAGGGCCTTGCCTTCTGTCAATATGCCCTGTGAAGTTTGCAGTCAAAGGTTTGACTGTTTTTTAACCTGGTGGCCAGGTCAGTTCCCTTCCTCCTAGAAGATGGTAGTGAATGTGATCGACTGTTTGACCACCGTCTTCTCCACAGTTGTTTACCAATCTAAATCCTGAATCCACGATTCCAAATTTAAGCGCTAATCTGTTTGCAACCATATGCATATCTGAAATAATGCAGTTTCCCGCTGGTACTGTCAGGATTGAATCGTAGTGTTCCTTTGGAATAATCAATACATGCACAGGCGCTTGAGGATTGATGTCCTTTATTGCTATTACCTTGTCGTCCTCGTATACTGTTTCGGCGGGTATTTCTTTCCTTGTAATCTTACAAAAGATACAATCTTCCACTAACTCGTCCTCCTTAAATATTTGCCAACTCTCCAGTCAAGAAACCATTTTGTGCTCCTGTTATTTTAACGTCTAAAATCTTGGATTTCAAATCGAAGTCTGATTTTACCTTGACTGTAAGGTAATTGTTTGTATGTCCTTGGTAAGAAGCCGACTCGTCGGCTTCTTGCTCGAACAAAACACTCATCGTACTCCCTATGAAGCTCCTTTCGTAATGGGTTTTCATCTCTTCGCCGGCTTTGATCAATATCCTGCTTCGTTCTTCTTTGATTCTTTCAGGAATCTGGTTCTCATACTTTGCAGCAGGAGTGCCTTCACGTTTTGAATACTTGAATACATGAAGGGCTGAAAAAGCCACTTTCTTGACGTATTCAACCGTTTCTTGAAAATCTTCTTCAGTCTCACCAGGAAAGCCTACCATGACGTCTGTTGTTATGGATGCATCGGGGAAATATTTCCTGATGCTGTTTACCACATCGAAAAAATCCTCTTTTGTGTATTTGCGTTTCATGTCTTTCAAGGTTTTAGCTGCTCCACTTTGCATTGAGATATGAAAGTGTGGACATATTTTTTCAAGCTTTGAAGTCGCCTCTACAAATTCTTTTGTCAAGAGATTTGGTTCCAGGGAACTTATCCTCATCCTCTTTAATCCGCTTATGGAGTTTAATTGTGTCAACAGCTCCAAGAGACTTGTTTTCTCAAGGTCTTTCCCGTATTTAGAAATATTGATCCCCGTCAACACAAGCTCCTTATTCCCCTTTGACACCATCCTCTTCGCTTCATCTATAATATTTTCCGGCTTGCGACTTCTAACAGGCCCTCTGGCATAAGGGATGATGCAATATGCACAAAACTGGTCACATCCTTCCTGTATCTTAATAAAACCTCTTTCTCTTCCGGAAATTTCATCTATTTTCAACTCTTCGTATTCCTTAAGTGCCATGATATTCTTTACAGCGTTTATTTTCTGTCCTTTTTCTTTGGCGCTTTCTATGTACTCAATAATCTTGTTTCTATCGTCATTTCCTATTATAAGGTCCACCTCAGGCATCACCTCGAGCTGTTCAGATGCAGTCTGCGCATAACATCCGCATACGACTATGAAAGAATCCGGGTTATTTCTCTTTGCCTTTCTTATCATCTGCCTCGATTTTCTGTCTCCTAGGTTGGTCACCGTGCATGTGTTGATTACATAAACATCGGCCTTGTCCTTAAAATCGACTATTTTGTAGTCCTCTTTCTCAAGCAATTCCATAATTGCTTCGCTATCATAAGTATTGACTTTGCATCCCAAAGTATGAATAGCGGCTGTTTTCATGTTATTCCTCCCTGATTTTACAGCTCATACTGATATACGATCATAGAAAGCAAAGCCATGCCTGCCGTTTCAGTTCTCAGTATTCTTTTTCCCAGGCTTACCGCAATCACTCCCAGGCTTTCAAGCATTTTTATCTCACAGTTGTCAAACCCGCCTTCCGGCCCTATCACTATCCCTATCCTCTCCGGATGGCTAAACCTTGAAAATATCTCTTTAATACCGATTGTTTCATTTTCATAGGCGACTATATTTAAAGCATTCTTCTTCAAAAGCTCCTCAATGCCTTTTAGTTCCACCGGTTCAGTTATTAACGGTATTTTTCCCCTTCCGGATTGCTTTGCAGCCTCCTGGGAAATCTTGTTCCATCTCGCTGTTTTCTTATCTAAATCCGCCGGTTTGACCACAGTGCGCCTGGTTATAACCGGAACTATCTGATCCACCCCAAGCTCAACGCACTTTTGGATCACGGTTTCCATCTTCTGCCCCTTTGGAACCCCTTGATAAAGAATCGTCTTTATCTGCATCTCGCTTTGATTTTTTTGTATTTTCTCAACTCTTGCAACGGTATGCTTTTTTGATATCTCATATATATCGCACACATACTCTGTTTCATCACCTGAGCAAAGAACCAGGCCCTCACCCGGTTTCATTCTGAGAGATTTTGAAATATGCTGGTGGTCTTCACCATCTATTTCAATCAAGTCTCCTGAAACAGTCTCGGGAGAAATCTCCATAAAAAATCTATGCACCTTACACCATCTTCTTTCTGGCTACCACCGATGCCCAGTCGTTTAGCTGTTCTACTTCTACGATTTCAAATCCTTCAGCCGTAACGTTGTCCACCACCTCGTCAAGCTTATCCAATATTATGCCTGAAGATATGAAAAGTCCGCCTACTTTAAGATAGGGCTTAATCTGGGTAGCAAGATTTATTATCACTTCAGCTAGGATATTTGCCACGATTACGTCAGCCTGTTCATGGATGACATCCATTAAATCCCCTTCTCTGACTTCAATCAAGTTTTCCAGATGATTTTTCTCTACGTTCTCCCTGGCGACTTTTACTGCCATGGAATCCAAATCAACTGCAATGACTTTCTTGCACTTTAGTTTTCCTGCAGCTAAAGCCAGTATCCCGGAACCACAACCGATGTCTATCAAAACGTCGCCGCTTTTTACATATTGCTCCAAGTTCCCAATGCACAATTGTGTTGTTTCATGCAGCCCGGAACCAAATGCCATTCCCGGGTCGATTTCAATCACTAAATCTCCATCTTCCTTATAATAGCTCTCCCAGGTAGGCTTGATCACAAACTTGTTGCCTACCTTAACGGGCTTGTAGTATTTTTTCCAAGAATTTGACCAATCCTCCTGATTGACTTCCGTTATCGTCAGCTCGCAGCTGCCTGGATCCAGTCCACAAGACGGCAGGGTCTTGATCCTCATCAGTATGTCGTTGATTTTTTCCGAATGGTTGGCGGTCTCACTTAAATATCCCTTGATTATGCTGGACAGAGGGTCCATCGCAAGCAGAGCTTCGTCATAGTAATCCCAATTTAGAGGATTGTTGTTTTTCATTATCAACATGTCATTCGGCGATTCTATTACCACTCCCTCAGCGCCTTCTTCATAAAAAATATTAGAAACGGCTTCCTCCGCTTCGGGTGTTGTTTTAATCTGGACTTCGATCCATTTCATTGTCTGCCTCCATTTTCATCTTTGCTACCGTTATTATATATAATGGCATTTGATAAATCAATACCGTCAACAGAGATTCCTAAAGCATCACAGAGTAAACCAAAACTATCATTGCCATATGCAAAGGATAAAATAGATAGAAAAAATATCTAGGAAGCCTCACATTTGTCTCGAACTTTCTGTCGATTAGATATACAGAGAGAACGCTAAGCAGCTGAAGGTTTGAAAATACCTGAACTATGCTTATGCCTGCAGATATATATCTTGATGAAAGATATAATACAGTAACAGAAAATATCCCCATGCTTCTTTGCAAATGGCTTTTTGCTAGATAAAAGACCACTACACATGCAATTCCGTATAATCCATAATCAAATGTAATGCCCACAAATCCCAGCAGCAACACAGGCACTACCCCAAAAGCTATCATTGCTACCCACTTCTTCTCTTTTAGGTTCTTTAACACCAATAAGGCAAAGAAGAACGTGAACAAAACGTTTTGATATCCCGGATCTTGGGAGACAATCATGGAGAAGCTATAAAACGGATAAGCAGATAAAACCGCAAATGAAAGCATCCTTAATATGTATTTGTACGGATTCCTAGTTTTTTCAAATCCCAAGGCTACTTGATATGCAAATATGGGAAACGCCAATCTTCCTATCGCCCTTAAAATTATCATGTGGGGTAAAAAAACAGCCCCTATGTGGTCTATGATCATTGAAATAGCGCCGATTGCCTTTAATACATCGTTTTTGTTGTTTGTCTCCACCTGGTTTCCGCCTTTTTATTATGATATCGTATGTCAACATCCAGTGTTCATTTACATTTAAATTTTTCAGTGATATAATGTTATAAATTTATTATACTTAAAGTAGAGCTTAAAAGATACTCAAAGCTCTTTTTTGTATGAAAAACCGGATATGCCGGTACAATTCAATTCGGGAGGAATAAAAATGAAGGCAATAATCACCGTAATAGGAAAGGATAAAGTTGGTATTATCTATAACGTATCTAAAGTACTATCGGAAAACTCCGTAAATATCGAAGATATCAGCCAAACTATCATGCAGGATTACTTCACCATGATGATGTTAGCAGATCTTTCCCAGATAAAATGCGAGTTCAACGAACTCAAGGACATCTTGGAAAAAACAGGAGACGAAATAGGGGTATCGATAAAGATACAGCGTGAAGAAATCTTTGAAAGCATGCACAACATTTAGGGGGTTTCTTTGATGACTTTATACAATAAGAATATATTTGAAACAGTTCGAATGATTGAAAAGGAAAATTTGGATATCAGGACTATCACCATGGGTATTTCCCTTCTCGATACCATCGACTCTTCCGGCAAAAAGGCAAGGACCAGGATTTACGACAAAATCATGCGCCTTGCAAAAGACCTGGTCAAAACAGGCAATGACATTGAGGACGAGTTCGGGATACCTATCATCAACAAGAGAATTTCCGTCACGCCGATTTCCGTCATCGCCGCGGCAAGTGACGACAAGGACTACATCGCTTATGCGCAGATCCTAGACAAGGCTGCAAAAGAAGTGGGAGTAAACTTCATCGGGGGATACTCTGCCTTGGTCCAAAAGGACTTTACCGAAAGCGACATAGGTTTTATAAACTCTATAGCCCAGGCTTTAAGCGAAACTGAAAGAGTATGCTCATCTGTTAACGTAGGAAGCTCAAAGGCTGGCATAAACATGGATGCCATTAAAATGATGGGGAAAGTAATCAAAGATGCAGCATACCTCACCAAGGATCAAGATTCCATAGGCTGTGCCAAACTCGTTGTATTTGCAAACGCAGTAGACGACAATCCATTCATGGCAGGAGCTTTCCACGGAATAGGTGAAGGGGAAGCCGTAGTAAACGTTGGAGTCAGTGGCCCTGGTGTTGTAAAAAGCGCGTTGGAAAAAGTTAAGGGCGAACCAATCAACGTAGTCGCCGAAAATATCAAAAAAACAGCTTTTAAGATAACCCGTACGGGAGAACTTGTAGGAAGGGAAGTTTCTAAGCGCCTCAATGTTCCCTTCGGAATTTTGGACCTTTCACTCGCTCCTACCCCGGAAATCGGCGACAGCGTAGGAAGAATCCTGGAAGAAATCGGACTGGAAGCCTGCGGAGCTCACGGGACTACTGCCGCTTTGGCTTTACTGAACGATGCAGTAAAAAAAGGCGGAATAATGGCCTCATCCTCTGTTGGCGGACTTAGTGGGGCTTTCATACCGGTAAGCGAGGACGAGGGCATGATCAGTGCGGTAAAGGCTGGCGCCTTAACCTTCGACAAGCTTGAAGCCATGACCAGCGTTTGTTCTGTTGGCCTTGATATGATAGCAATCCCCGGAAATACAGAAGCAACCACAATCTCAGCTATAATAGCAGACGAGGCAGCAATCGGCGTAATAAACAACAAGACCACTGCCGTGAGGATAATTCCTGTTTACGGCAAGGATCTTGGAGACACTGCATCTTTTGGGGGGCTATTAGGATACGCCCCGATCATGTCAGTGAGCAAATTCTCGAGTGCTGACTTTATTAACCGAGGCGGCAGAATACCTGCACCTATTCACAGTTTTAAAAATTAATATCCGCCAGGTAGCTTTCAAGGTGTTTTTTAACCTTGTCGTATTCGTAACCTTTGGACATCATGGCCTGAATAACCTTGACTTGCAAGTCATAGTTTTTCAGGTCTTTTTTTTGGTATTTTTTGAATGCGACTTCAAAGGCCTTTTCAAACTTTCGCTTAAATTCCTCACTCTCTTCTCCTTCATTGTCAAGCATCTTGACTGCTTCAGAGATAATATCAAAACCAAACCCTTTCACAGCCAATCTTTGAGATACCTTTTGGCATTTTTTTCTGTAAGGATCCCTGGCGTACTTAAAATTCAATTTTTCAGCTTCCTTGAATGCTATCGTGCATTCATGCTCTCTCGTAAAATATTTTTCGATAGCAGACTTTGCAGTGGATTCAACAATCCCCTTCTTAATAAGATCCGTATAAGCCTTTTTAGAGGATTGGTCACCGAATTCCGCTTTGTTTTTTACAAAGCGTGTTGCATATTCTTCATCATTAATGAAATTGTAGCTCTTCAATTTATCTACTGCACGCTTTGCAGCATCAATAGAAAATCCGTTTTTTAAAAGGTAATCCCGAACTTCTTTTTCCGTTCTGCTCGTGTAGGCAATAAACCCCAACGACTTTGAATAAGCTTTGTTCCCATGGGCTGCTTCCTTGGCTTTTTCGAGGCTTTTTATATCCTTGCTTTGCCCCTTTCTAATATCAGCCTTATAAATTGTCTCAGCATCAGCTTCCATGAAAAGTTCATCATCTACATATACTTCATATGATTTTTTATTTTTTTTAAGTTTGATATCCGTTACTGTTGGCATAATCAGTATCTTTCAACCCCATTTCTTGATGCGATTCCATAGATGAGCTTTCTTTTTTCAACGGGTTTTTCATCGTATGAAAATGCGTTTTCAAGTCGCGATGCTGCTGCTTCCAACTTTTTTACATCGTTTCCAAATAAACTGGCGATTACTTCGCCTTTTTCAATCTTTTCTCCTACTTTTTTGTGTATATAAATGCCGGCACCCAAGTCTATTTGGCTATCCTTCGTGTCCCGCCCGGCGCCTAAAACCAGAGCGCAATTGCCAACTTCCATCCCGTCTATGGCTTTGACATATTTTCTTTCCCCAGATTTCAGCTCTGTGACGAATCTGCCTTGGGGGAGCTTCTCAGGGTTTAAAACCATCTCCCTGTCCCCTCCTTGAGCTATCACAAACTCCAAGAATTTTTCATAAGCTCTGCCGTTTTCAATGTTCTTTTCAAGAAGTCTGCAAGCATCTTTAATATTCTCTGTCTTCCCGGCCATTACTAAAAGCTCGCTTCCTAAAGCCAGGCACACTTCAAGCAATTCACCTTTAGACTTTCCCTGAAGAACCCGTATGGCCTCTTTTACCTCAATTGCATTTCCCACAGCTCGACCAAGTGGCTGCTCCATATCTGTTATCAGAGCCTTTGTATCTTTACCCATCCCGTTTCCTATGTCCACCATTATCCGAGCCAATTCAAATGCCTCATCAGGGGTTTTCATAAACGCTCCGGATCCAACCTTTACATCCAATAGTATTGCATCGCTTCCACTAGCGAGCTTTTTGCTCATTATGCTGCTGGCGATTAACGAAAGCTGATCCACCGTCGCAGTTACATCCCTCAAGGCATATAGCTTCTTGTCCGCAGGAGCCAGCTTTCCAGTTTGTCCCGCCAAGGCGATTTTTATCCTGTTTGCATTGTCAATGAAAGTTTCCATCGAAATCTCTGCATTAAATCCTTTAATTGATTCCAGCTTATCTATCGTTCCCCCTGTATGTCCCAGGCCACGACCGCTCATCTTTGCGACAGCTACGTCACATGATGCTACCAAGGGAGCAAGTATCAATGTGGTTGTATCCCCTACCCCACCGGTGCTGTGTTTGTCCACAACAATTCCATCGATACCCGATAGGTCTATAACATCTCCTGATTTCATCATCGAGTCTGTAAGGCTTACCGTTTCATCCGTATTCATTCCTTTAAAATATATGCTCATTAAAAGAACGGATACCTGGTAGTCAGGTATCCTATTATTGGTGTAACCTTCGACGAAATACTCAATCTCTTCCTTTGAAAGGGATCCGCCGTTTCTCTTCTTAAGAATTATATCGTACATTCTCATTTAAAAGGATCCTCACCTTTCCATCAATTCTTCAAATCTGGTTATAGCTTCCTCACCTGACCATTGGCTGGTTTTTTCTCCTTGGTAGCTGCAAGAGAGCGTGTTTGTATCCATATCAAAATCCCATTCAAGCAAATCTTGACTGTATGATCCATTAACAGCTATTTCCTCAAGAATCCTGGCGTTGTTTTCAAAATATTCCTTGTACACCTCTTGTAATTCCCTGTCGTTGTACCCACTTAAATCAACTGTCATTGCCTTTAGAATCCAGTCGAATTCGTCGTTAAAGTGAACCAGAAGCCTAGCCAGGTATCTTCTATTTACGAATATGAACGTCTTAACGCCAAAATCCTTAAACCCCTTCTCCAGTTTCTTGAACCTGATGCTGTCCATAAACACAAAGCCTTTATCGCTCATCCTGTCTTGAAGAAGCTCGACAAAATCTTCATCTCCGATAATTCTTAAAAATTCGTCGATTTCACTTTCTTCAAGCTCGTCTTTTGTGTCTGCACTGTAGATGATGTCCCTGAAAATATCCCTGTTGATCCAAAGCCAGTTGATTTCCTTTAATTCTTCGTAACCGAATATCTTTTCCACCGGTACGGATTTGATCTTTTGTGCTATTGTCAATGTATCCATATAACGCTCCTTGTAAATTTATTTTTCCTCCATGTGAGGGTATTCAAAGCTTTCGGGTGGTAAAAAACTTTCCTTAACAGTCAAAGGGCTCATCCATCTAAGCATATTTAGCATGCTTCCAGCCTTGTCGTTTGTTCCAGAATGTCTGGCGCCTCCAAATGGCTGACGGCCTACGACTGCTCCTGTAGGCTTGTCGTTAATATAAAAATTGCCTGCTGCATTCGCCAGGATCTTGCTCATAAGTGCCGTTATCGTCGGATTTTGAGAAAAAATCGCCCCCGTAAGTGCATATCCAGATGTTTTATCGCAGAGTTTAAGTGTCTCTTCAAGTTTTTTATCATCGTATACATAGACCGTCAGCACAGGTCCGAATATCTCTTCTTCCATGGTTATGAACTTTGGGTTTGACGTTTGTATCACCGTCGGTTCTACAAAGTAACCTGACCCATCATCCCAGTGCCCGCCAATCAAGATTTTTGCTTCGTTTGACTCCTTGGCATACTGTATGTATCTTGTCACTTTGATAAAGGCTTCCTCATCTATCAAAGCTCCCATGAAGTTCGAGAAATCCTCTACATCTCCCATTTTTATCTTGCCTGTTTCATTCAGCAGATGTTCCTTAACATCAAACCATATGCTCTCAGGTATATAAACCCTAGATGCCGCAGAACACTTTTGCCCTTGATACTCAAATCCCCCTCTGATCATTGCGGCAACCAAGGCCTTTATGCTCGCGCTTGAATGGGCAAATATAAAGTCCTTGCCCCCTGTTTCTCCAACAATTCTGGGATATGTTTTATAGTTATCGATGTTTTCCCCTATTACTTTCCACATGCCTCTGAATACCTTGGTGGAGCCGGTAAAATGAACTCCAGCCAGGTTCGGGCATGTAAGAAAACGCTTTCCAATCTCGCTTCCCTTTCCCGGCACGAAATTTATCACCCCGGGGGGAAGCCCGGCTTCAATCAATAGCTTCATAATATAATATGACGAATAAACAGATGCCGAGGCGGGCTTCCAGATAACTGTATTGCCAGCCATGGCAGGAGCTGCAGGCAAATTAGCGGCTATGGATGTAAAATTAAAGGGGCTGACTGCCAGCACGAATCCTTCCAAAGCCCTATAGATGCTTTTATTCCATGTGTATTCATCAGATAGAGGTTGGCTTGCATAAATTTGGTCAAGATACTTGACATTAAACCTCAAGAAATCACACAGCTCGCAAACTGCATCTATTTCTGCCTGATATACGGTTTTGCTTTGGGCTAGCATTGTCGCTGCGTTGACAACTGCCCTGTACTTTGTAGATAGAAGGCTTGCCGCCTTTAAAAAAATTGACTGCCTGTCATTCCAGGAAAGACTGTTCCATTCATTCTTGGCCGATATCGCAGCTTTTATTGCCAGGTCAGCTTCCTTTTCTCCTGCTACGCTGCAATATCCAAGAACATGATTTTTGTCGTGAGGAACGATGCACTTCATCTGCTTTTCAGTGTAAACTTCTTCTCCTCCGATTATCAGCGGAATCTTGATGGTTTGTGATATTAAATTTTTGAGTTCTTCTTTTAAAGCCTTTTTCTCCTCGCTGTTCTTTCTGTAACTTAGCACAGGTTCATTAATAGGTTTGGGTGAATCAAATATGGCGTTCAAAATATTCAACTCCTTTTATCCATCTTCTTACTTATATATTAACACCTTGCTAAGTATTTTTCATTCTCTTTATAATATATTAAAAAGACAAGCGGTCCATCCGCCTGTCTATTCAACCAATTTCATCAAATTTCTTATTACTCCAAAATCATTTTCATAGTCTATCTCTACCATTCCGCCCAAAGGAATATGAAAGTTCCACCTCTTTTGAATTTCAAGATTTAAAAGGTGTGTCACCATGCTCTGTATGGTCCCGCCGTGGCACACCACAAGGGAAGCTCCTTGTTGATGTTTTATCTTGTCCACAAAATCGGAAACCTTCTTGTGAAAGTCAGCCAGGCTGTCTCCTTCGGGTATCTGATAATTTACGTAATCTTCATTCCATTTATTCCAATGATAGTTGTCTTCTGATTGGATTTCGTTGAAAGTTCGGTTTTCAAATATTCCAAAGTTCATTTCAGATAGTGAAGGGACTAAATTCACTTTCAGACTGATTTGATTGCCTACGGCACATGCAATTTTTTTTGCTCTGGATATGGGGCTTGAATATATGCTGTCAAACTCGAAATCTTCAGCAAGCTTCTTTGTCAGCACCTCAAACTGCCTAAGGCCATTCTCAGTGTATCCTGTTTCAGTTATGCCCGCAAATCGATTTTCAATATTTCCGGTAGTCTCAACGTGTCTAACCATATAAAATTTCATTCACCAAAGCCCCTTTCATCCGAGATGGAAATAAACCGATATTAAAAACACTCCTTGAGCCATCTCGATGATCATCCCCGTAGTGTCCCCGGTAGTTCCACCAATTTTTCTTTCTATCCACTTGACCATGGAAGCGGCAATTAATACTGTAACGGCCAAAGGCACTAAGTAGTCAGTGTTAATCAAGGCTGCAATTACCCCGCAAATCGATATCGCTGCTGCCCCATGCCATAGTTTCGTCCCTTCTACGAACCTTCCTCCCAAATCCATGCTTTCCCTTGCATACGAAGTCATCCCTGCCGAAACCAGCCCGCAACACCTTCCAGCGATGGGCATTAAAAATAGCACTTCCGATTGTGAATGCTTCATGAAAACCACATAAACGGCAAAGAGCACTATTATTCCCAATGCGCCAAAAGCTCCAACCCGGCTGTCTTTCATAATTTCAAGGGCTTTAGCTTTATCTCTGTTGCTCATAAGCCCGTCTAAACTATCCATATAGCCATCTATATGAAGTCCACCTGTCAGCATTATATAAAAAACCGCAAGACTCAATCCCCTTACATCAGCATCATATCTTTCCAAGAGAATGCTCCCGGCATACATCAGGCCTCCGATTATGACTCCCACAAGCGGCATAAGCCTCATTGAGCTGTAGAATTCGTCTGTTGTGACCTCTTTTTTAAAGTTCACTGGTATCCTTGTGTAAAAGCCTATCGCTATGAGCAACTTTCTCATCATCTCACCTACTTGATTTTGATTTCTATTCCACTCACAATAAAATATACTTCATCCGCCCTCTGGGCCACTAGCTGGTTCATCCTTCCGGCTATATCCCGGAAATAGCTTCCCATTTTGTACGCGGGGACCAACCCCATGCCCAGTTCATTTGTCACTATAATCATGTCCTTGTCTAATGCAAGATTTAAAAGGCTATCCACCTCTTTTTTAATTTCCAGCTCCAAATCATCCACCTGCTCATGGGAGCATGTGTCAAAATCAAGACCACTGTAAAACATCAGATTAGTGATCATAACTGTCAGGCAATCAACAAGGAAAAGACCACAATCTTTTATTTCAGGCGTTAACGTCAAGCTGTTAAAATCCTTGTGCTTTTCCACCGTAATCCAGCTGTTAGGCCTTTGCTCCCTGTGCTTCTTTATCCTGTGAGCCATTCCCTCATCAAAAGGTATGGAAGTTGCTATATATGCGACTTTTTCCTTTTCTCTAGCTCTGTTCTCGGCAAAAGTGCTTTTCCCGCTTCTTGCCCCTCCGGTTACCAAAGTAATTTTCCCCATATGCTACCCTTTCATTATTCCAATTATTTTATCTATATCCAAGCTTCTCTCTAATACTTCACCCAGCTGAGAGTACTGCTTTTCCTTGAACTGGGAAAAACTCTCCGTAGCCTTTCCGTTTTCAACGCCTTTATCTTTCCGTATGGCATTCAAAATAGTCTTTCTAGGTTCTTCATTGTCGAAAATGCCATGAAGATACGTGCCTGAAACCAGTCCACCGTCTTTAACCGCACCTTCCCTTTCCCCAGTGCTCAATATCAGCATGGGATTTATGTCTTCTTTTAGCTCTGTTACTCCCATATGTATTTCATAACCCGATACTCTATCCCTTAGCTTATTCCCAAAATAATCGAAGCATAGCTTCCCATTTACCTGCTCCGTTCTTTTCCCTTGGAATATTGTAGTAATCGAATCTATGAGTCCCAGTCCGTCTATTTCATTCACTCGAGATTCATAATTGCCATAATCAATGATCTTTTTCCCCAGTATCTGATACCCTCCACATATCCCAAATATCGGCACTCCCTTTTTATGAAGCTTTAATACCTGCTCCTTCATTCCGGTTTCTTTAAGGTATATCATGTCCTCAATGGTATTCTTGCTGCCCGGAATTATTAAAAAATCAATGCCTTCAAATTCATAACTGCTTTTAATGTATCTTATTTCCACGTCCTCTTCCATCTCAAAAGGAGTATAGTCTGTAAAATTTGATATATGGGGAAGTTTTAATACTCCGATTTTTACATCTTTGTTTTTCTTCTCTCCAAACCTGAGAGAAACGCTGTCCTCATCGTCTATGTGATGCCTAAAATAAGGGACTACGCCGAGACAAGGTATGCCTATCTTTCCCTCCAACATTTCTATTCCTGAAGTGAGCAGGGTGATATCTCCTCTAAATTTATTGATCACAAACCCCTTTACCCTCTCCTTTTCATTATCTTCCAGGAGCATATATGTTCCGTATATAGAGGCAAAGACACCACCTCTGTCTATGTCTCCAATTAACACTACAGGACAATCACAAAGCTCTGCCATCCCCATGTTTACCAGGTCGTCTTCCCTTAAGTTGATTTCAGCAGGACTACCTGCCCCTTCTAGAACAATGCAATCATGTTCCCTTTCCAGCATTTCATAGGCGCTTTTTACAAGCTTCTTAAGTTTCGGCTTATATGCATGGTATTCTCTGGCATCCATATTTTTATAGACTTCACCCATTAATATTACTTGAGCCCCTACGTCTGAAGAGGGCTTAAGCAAAATGGGATTCATATGCACTTTTGGCTCTATCCCAGCAGCTTCCGCCTGTACTACTTGGGCTCTTCCCATCTCTTTTCCGTCTGCCGTGATGAAACTGTTCAATGCCATGTTCTGAGATTTAAAAGGCGCAACATTCAAGCCTCTATTCTTTAAAACCCTGGATATTCCTGCCGTCAGAATGCTCTTGCCCACTGACGAACCTGTCCCTTGAAACATTATACTTGGTTTTCTCATCCCGCTATTCTCCTTTGCCGATCGCTTTCAAAAACTCCTTATAGCTTTTTATATATTCGATTTCTTTTGTTTTTTCTAGCTTTTCCAATATGCTTTCAGCGGCACCTTCGGCATAGTCAAACTGACCTTGTCCCTTGATCATGTAAATCGGGCTATCAGTATTAAAAAGAGCTTCCAAGTTCTTTAGATTCCCCAGACCGAATGGCACGTCGGTAACCAAAATATAATCTGCTCTTTTTACCATCTCAATATTTTCTAGATGACTTTTATCATCTATTTCACTGAAAGGTTTGCATTCCACACAAGAGATTCCTATCATTTTGCTTATATCCCAATCGCTGTCACCTTTGTTCACTACCCCACAGGTAACTTCAAAACCTTTGGAATTAAGGCTTTCCAGTATCTGCTCGCCACTTCCTCCGCCGCAAATTACATGTATTCTAGTTCTCGCTAGCTCTGTCTTGCCTTTGATTACCCGTATCGGAACCACTTCCTTGGTAGATAGCATCTTGTTTCTACGTACCAGCATCTCCATTTCGTAGACCCTGCCAAGATATTTTTCATCAATAACCTGTTCCGGTGTTCCATCTACAATGACTTTTTTGTCATTTAACAGTATGAGCCTGTCGCTGAACCTGGCCGCCATATTTATGTCGTGAAGAACTGCTAGTATTGTAACGTTTCTGTTCTTGTTGAGCATCTTTACCAACTCCAGCACTTCAAGCTGATGATGGATGTCCAAGTGAGAAGTGGGTTCATCTAGCAGTATTATCTTAGACTGTTGCGCTATGGCTCTGGCTATGATCACCCTTTGCCTTTCCCCGCCGCTGAGTTGGTTGAAATACCTGTCTTTGAACTGCCAAGTATTTGTCATGAGCATCGCTTCGTAAACGATATCGTAATCCCTGGAAGGATTTTTCTTGTCTTTAGAAACATGAGGGTTTCTGCCCATCATCACGATATCGAAAGCATTAAATTCAAAATCCACATTGAACTCTTGGGGAACTACTGCCACAAGTCTTGCTCTTTCTTTTCTGCTAAGCTTACTGTTGATTTTTCCGTCGATACTTATCTTTCCATTTTTAATATCAATTATATCTGTGATCGCTTTTATCAATGTAGATTTACCCGAGCCGTTGGGGCCTATTATTCCTACGAATTCTCCTTGGTTGATTCCTATGGTCAGGTTCTCGAGCACGGTTTTTTCGCCATAAGCCACTGTTATGTTTTCTAGAGAAAGTTGAGTAATCATATCATAATCCCCCTGTTTTTCTTTGTTTCAACAGGTATACAAAAAAAGGTCCACCAAAAAGCGCCGTAATTATACCCACGGGTATTTCCTGGCTGATCATCGACCTTGCCAGCGTGTCGCACAATATCATAAAAATCCCTCCAGCCACAAAGGAGTAGGGTATAAGGTAGATGTGCTTCGGTCCCGTAAATATCCTTACTATATGGGGAATTATAAGGCCTACAAAACCTATGATACCTGTCACACTTACAGAAGCTGCTGTAACAAGTGCTGTAGTAACGAGTATTTTCCTTTTTAGCCTTTCAGTATCAACCCCCAATTGGGCTGCTGTATCTTCTCCCAAAAGCATGATATCCATCTCCCTTTGGGTGGAAAATATCACTGCAAAACCTATGAGCGCATAAGGCAGGACCATTATCAGCTGGCTCCAGCTTCTTGCATTGAAACTGCCCATGGTCCAAAATATTATCCGGTGCAGATCATTGGCGAAAACCATCATCAGGGATATTGCTGCAGATAGAAATTGACCGATTGCTATGCCACTTAGCAGAAGGGTGTTTACAGGTACTTTTTTTCCTACCCTTGATATGTTGTACACCAAAAACAACGATCCTGTCGCACCTATAAAAGCCAGTATGGATATTGCATTCAGTCCGAAGATGTAAAACTCCAGCCTGGCCACAATCCCCACAGTAGCACCCAATGCAGCTCCTGATGAAACACCTAGGATGTAAGGATCCGCCATGGGATTTTTGAAAATGCTCTGATACGAAACTCCGCAGATCGCCAAAGAGCCTCCTACGAAAAAAGCAAGCAGTGCTCTCGGAAATCTTATGAGCCAAATGATAGCGGATGCAGATGACTTGATGCCTTCCATATCCATGTCCATTAACAAAATCCTGTTCAGCAGGATCTTTATGGTCTGAATAAAGCTTATATCTGCTATACCTATAGTTGTAGAGAATATCACCACGGCAAAACACAATATCGACACTAACATTGCAAGTTTTTTATTGGATAACTTTTTCACTTGTATCTGCCACCTTTATCTTGTCTTCATAAATATTGAAGTTTTTAAAATCCAGGGGCGCAAAAACAGCGCCCCTGGATCGATTTATTCAAATAACGAAGGGTATATTATCTCTGCGTATAATTCTAGACCTTGAATGACTCTAGGTCCCGGCCTTTGAACGAAATCGTGTTCTTCAATTCCCCAGGGTATGACCACTACTTGGTCGTTTTGGAATGCAGAAACCTCACTTAACCCCGGAGTTTCGTTGAGCTCTTCAATCGTAGGGTATAGGGAAATGTATACTTGGGGATCTGCGTCCACAACCTGCTCTAACGTAAGGGTAGGCCACTGCCCCTCGCCTTTTGCAGCTACATTTTCAGCTCCAAGCTCAGAAAGAATTGAATCTATAAATGACCCGCTTCCTGCAGATATGAAGCTCCCCAGATCTATAAATACCCGCTTCGCTTCTTCTCCTGACACCATGCTTACTATTTCTTGTCTTTTTGCCTGCAAGCTTTCCACAATGTCTGAAGCTGTTTCTGAAACGTTTAGCACCTTGCCCGTCAACTCAATATTTTTTAATACGCCGTCTATATCTTCAGGATTGTACACTATGACTTTGATGCCAGCCCCTTCGAGCAAAATCTTCTCTTCCTCAGGAACTGAACCCGCTGCGAACAGCACGTCCGGCTCAAGCTCCAAGATAAGTTCAGTGTTTGGTCCTGAAAACCCACCTACCACTTCAACTTCTGCAGCTTCTTCAGGATAGTTGCAGAACTCGCTTCTGCCTACTAATTTTTCCCCTAATCCCAATGCAAATATTATTTCCGTACTGCTCGGAGCAACAGATACTATTTTTTCAGGCTCAGATTCTATTACGACCTCATTGCCAAGATCATCCGTTATAGTCAAGGGATAAATGCTATCCGACGATCCTCCTGTTTGATCGCCTCCCTCAGAATTGCTACATGCAGCAAAGCTTACCAGCATTGCAAATGCCAAAAATAAAACTAATGATTTATTTAATTTTCTCATTTATTGCGCCTCCTTTTTTTTTGGTTCTTAATATCTTATGCACAAACAAAAAAATCCCAGCCGCAAGCTGAGAAGGTTTCCAAAAAACACAGACTTCGCAATCCTCCCCTCCGTAGGTAAATAAATTGTCGAGGCAGGTCTCCTGACTTGTGCTTCATCCTTAGTTCTCCTTCCCATCAATTAAGACAGTGGATATTAGAACTTTTGTCCACACTCACAGTAGCGGGGGCTGTAGTGGATTTTAACCACTTTCCCTATTAAGTATTAACACCTTGACTACTACATTTATTAAATTATAGATTTAATGTTACCATAAAGACCAATATTACACAATACCAAGTGAATGAAGATTGTTTCCAAAACCATTGTAATCCTTTTCATAGGCTTTTTCAAAAACCTGATGCTTCGTCATTTCCTGTCTTGTCTTCAGTTTTTAAAAATGAAAAAACCAAGACTTTGGCGAACACTGCGACAAGCAATATGCTTGAAAACACAATCATCCCTTTGAATGACATGCTGACAAAAGGATCTGACATCATCGGCATGAATACCAAGAGCAATCCTAGAGCCAAAACAGCAATAATCAAAACTGCAGATCTTTTCTTAATCTTCATCTCCATCATCCCTCACGATAGTATAGGCAATAATTCTTTAAAAAGCATTCGACGCATTTTGGGCTTCTTGCGCTGCAAATTTGTCTTCCATGAAAGATCAACCAATGATGGGCCTGGGACCAAATCGCTTTGGGTATGGCTTCCATTAAGTCTTTCTCAGTTGACAATACGTTTTTAGAACAGGCTAATCCTATTCTGTTTGCTACCCTAAAAACGTGGGTATCAACTGCTATAGCCGGTATTCCAAAGGCATTGCTCATAACCACGTTCGCAGTTTTTCTTCCAACTCCCGGAAGTGCTGTGAGTTCATTAATATCCATGGGCACTTGGGAATCATGCTTATCTATCAGTATTTTGCACAGCGATAGTATGTTTTTGCCCTTTGTCTTGTACAGCCCACAGCTTTTTATTGTATCCTGAAGCTTTTTCTCTCCCAACTCCAAAATGCCCTCCGGGGTATTTGCCATCTTATAAAGCTTTTCGGTGACTATGTTTACCCTTATATCCGTGCATTGAGCTGAGAGTACAGTAGCTATCAACAATTCGAAGGGAGTGGTAAAGTTAAGCATCGGTCCTGCATTTCCATATTCTGTTTTCAACAATTCTAAAACCTCATCGATTTCTTTTTTGTCTAATTTAAGCATACTCAATACCTCTAGAGTTATTCTAACACGAAGTAAACGTTTTTCATAACTTTTTTTTATTCATGTGAAAAACAGTGATATTAATCAACTGTTATTGGAGAATGAATTCTGATATAATTATTTTTGACTTAAAGTTAGGAGAATGAACATATGAACAACAAAAAAATATTATTTGCGGATTTGGGATTGATTTTAACGGCGTTTGTCTGGGGAAGTGGGTTTGTTGCCACAAAGAACGCTCTTTCAAATTTTTCCCCTACAGACATTATGATAATACGTTTCGGTCTTGCAACCTTGATATCTTTTGTCGTCTTCCATAAAAAAGCGTTAGAATTAAGCTTTAATGACATAAAAGCAGGTGGGATGATAGGAGTTTTTTTGTTTTTAGGATTTGCATTTCAAACAGCAGGCCTCCAGTATACATTAGCAGGCAAACAGGCATTTTTAACAGGCACCAATGTCATCATGGTTCCCTGGATTTATTGGCTGATAAAAAAAGACAAGCCTGATACATACAACCTAGTTGCTGCAATTATGATGTTTGCGGGGATAGCATTTTTAACTTTGGACTTTCAAAACTCCATGTTCTTGAACAAGGGAGATGTCCTGACCCTGATATGTGCATTTTTCTTTGCATGCCATATACTTTCAATTGGCTTTTTTTCCAAATTCTACGATCCGATAAAATTGACCATCATTCAGTTTGCGACTACTTTTCTCATGTCGGCTTTGTGGAGGCTTTCCACGGGAGAACAGGCTTTTTCCATGCCGACATCCTACTTGACGGACGTAGTGTTTTTAGGGGTTTTTAGTACTTTTTTAGCTTTTTTGCTTCAAAACACAGCTCAAAAGCACACAAGCTCCACCCATGCTGCTGTCCTGCTTTCATTGGAGTCTTTTTTCGGAAGCTTCATGGCTATTCTTCTTCTTGGAGATGCATTCTCCCCCAAGATGATTTTAGGATGTGCAATCATATTCATAGCTATAATCACAGCAGAAACAAAATGGCAATTTATAAAACCATATTCAGTAGAGAACCCCGTAGATTGAATACATAAAACCGAAAGGAGCATCATCAATGAACTATCAGCAGGCACTTGAATATATCCATGGCACTTACATGTTTGGCATCAAACTGGGTCTAGACAACATAACTCTTTTGCTAAAATATTTAGGCGATCCCCACAAGAATCTGAAATACGTTCACATAGCTGGAACCAACGGCAAAGGATCAACCAGCCACATGATAAGCAACGCTTTGACAAAAAGCGGCTACAAAACCGGACTATACATATCTCCATATCTCGAGGAATTCACTGAGAGAATTCAAATAGACGGCAATCAGATACCCAAAGAAAGACTTGCAAAGGTCACATCCAAGGTGAAATCTGCCGTAGATCAAATGTTGGCGGAAGGTCATCCCTCACCTTCGGAATTTGAACTTGTCACTGCAATAGGATTCGAATACTTCTCAAATGAAAATGTAGACATCGTAGTGCTTGAAGTAGGCATGGGGGGCCGCTTCGATGCTACGAATGTAATCCCGACACCCGTCGTTTCGGTCATAACCTCAATAGGAATGGATCACACCCAGTATCTTGGAGATACCCTTGAAAAAATCGCATTTGAAAAAGCAGGTATCATAAAAGACAACTCAACAGTAGTGCTGTATCCACAAGGGGATGAAGTCGTGAAGGTTGTCAAAGAAAAGGTGGACAAAACAGGCTCCTGCCTGATTCTGCCCAATGCATCTGACATTAGTCTGCAATCTGCTGACTTAAACGGTCAATTTATTATTTATACAAAAGAAAACAGCATATTCTCAAATTTAGAATTTAAGTTGAGCCTTCTTGGCGATCACCAGGTCACTAATTCTTTAACCGCTTTGACTGCCCTAGAAATCCTGGCGGAAAAAGGATATGCTGTTTCGAAAGATGCAATCAGAGAGTCAATGTCTTCCATAGTTTTCCCCGGACGCTTCGAGCGCATAACCGAAAGCCCTCTGACTATCATAGACGGCGCTCACAATCTAAACGGGTTTGAAGCTTTGACTAAGACTCTTACTAGGTATCTAAATAAAAAAATCAATGTTGTAATAGGGATTTTAGGAGATAAGGATTACGGTCCCATGCTTAAGGAAATCGCACCATTTACCAAGAAATTCTTTACTGTTACGCCGGTGAATCCAAGGGCGCTTCCCGCACATGAGCTAGCGGAATACATTAAGGTGAATTTAAATATGAGTGCCGAAGAACTAGAATCCATCGATTCTGCCGCAGCTTTGGCTTTGAACTCAGATTCTCAAGAAGCTTACTTATTTGTCGGTTCCCTTTATATGATAGGCGAAGCAAGGACTTCTTTAAATAAACGGTCATGAAATCAGCCGCCCCGAAGAATATATGGGGCGGCTGTTACTTTTAAGCTAAAAATTTTATATAACTATAGTCATGTTCTTTCATAAACTCCATGCACTGATTATGATAATCGTCAATTATCTCACCATTGATGCCGAAAAGTCTACCGGTAAGAGAAGAAAGCTTCTTTAGCAAATATTCTAATTCCACGCCAAGGTTTCCCTCGCAGTAATTTAAAAGCAGCTCTCTTCTGGCTCCGAACTCTGATATCATAATACAGTCTATATCCTTTTGGTCATAATCGAGTTCAAACTCCTTGGCAATCATCTTGTATATCCTTTCGACACTGAAGCTCAGAGACCTGAAATTCGACTTGTTTCTTAATACCTCATAAAAGAACTTTCTGTTTCGGGTATCACTTAGTATCAAATCATAGTATATCGATGTCACTATATACAGTTTAAGGTACGAATTTCTTTTGATATTGAGTCTGTTGTTTACAAATTCATAAACAACCAAGAAAAACTTTGAATTAATTTCAAGGACGATATTATCCTTGGTCTTAAAGTAATAAGGTATCAAACCCAAAGGAATATTAGCATTATCTGCAATTTTCTGTACCGTTGATTTTGTATATCCCATTTCATAAAACATCTTTTTTGCAACCCTTATGATGTTTTCTTTTGTCTCAAAGCCTTTTTTATATCTCATTTGTCTAATCCTTTCATTTCAGCCTGCACGCATTTGACTATATTTTATCATACTTCGACTTGCAATAATAGTATCTTTAGCGTCGTATATAACCCTGCTTGCGTGAAACCATGAAAAAAAGGCTGCAATCGCTTCAGTCGAATATCATACAATGTCGATTCCCGCTTGGGAAAATGTACCCATGTCGTTGTACATTCCCTGTGCGGCTTCAACTATATTGAACGCCAGTGCCGCACCGCTGCCTTCACCAAGTCTCATGTCCATATGAAGAAAGGGTTTGAACCCAATTAATTCCAGTCCTTTCTTGGCACCCTTTTCCGCCGAGTTATGGGAACAGATTAGATAATCATAAACATCCGGATTGAGTCCGACTGCCAATGCAGCTGCTGCAGATGATATGAAGCCGTCAATCAGTACGGGCACCTTCATGCTTGCACCGGCCAACATGACTCCTGCCATCGCCCCTATTTCCAGACCGCCCACTTTTGCAAGAACATCCAGTGGGTCCTTTGGATCAGGATTGTGCAATGCTATAGCTTCTCGTATAACACTAGATTTTTTCACCAGTTTTTCTTCTGATAGGTTGGCCCCGATGCCTGTGACTTCTTCTGGGGACAACGACCCTAAAACTGAAAATATCGCGGAACTGGGAGTTGTGTTTCCTATTCCCATTTCTCCTGTTGCAAGTATATTATATCCGTTTTTGATCATTTCTAGAGCAGTTTCTATGCCTATCTCGAAGCTTTTTTCAGCTTCCAATCTGGTCATGGCTTCCTGCTTAGCCATATTCCCCGTACCCAACCTTATTTTTTTATTCCTGACTTTGGGATTCGTAATCTCTGCATTCACTCCTACATCTGTAACAAAAACCTCTGCACCAGCTTTTTTTGCTATAACCCCCACCCCGCTTTTTCCTTCTGCTATAAAGTGAGTCATAAGGGCGGTCACAGGCTGTGGAGCACTGGTTATATCCTCTTCGCAAATACCATGGTCAGCAGCAAATACCAGTACAGCTTTTTTAAGCTCGCCTCCTAGGATATCTGGGTTGATTCCAGCTATTTGTATAGCTATGTTTTCCAAAACTCCCAAACTTCCAACCGGCTTTAGCAGTCCATCTACATGCTCTCTGGCTTGTGACATTTTTTCCTTATCCACAGGCTCGATTTTTAATAATGTTTCTTTCAATAGCGACATAGTGTTTCCTCCCGTTGTTTTTATTGAATACTCTGCCTTGAAAGCTTGTTGAATAAAAAAAGCTTACGATCTCATCCATGCAAACAAGACCGTAAACTTTACCATCATTTACGTTTACAGATTTAAGGCAGGTCTCCTGGCTTGGACTCACAGCAGTTATGCTCCTTCCCGTTTCCAGTGGCTGATGCACACGCTCCTCCTTACAGTGGCGGGTCCGCTCGGAATTTTAATCCGATTCCCTATTCTCCCTTCCGGGCACCTTAAATCTAATATTCGATTAATCAGATTATAACAAATTAATTCTTATCTTCCAAGAACTTTGTTTTGAATCTTAATCATATTTTTAAGTTCCGATTTATCCTTAGGTAAAAATTCGTAAACGAGGTACTTTGGGTCTATCAGTTCCAGGATTTCATTAATTCTAGGATTGATAAAAGGAAGATGTGTATCGATGTTTCCGATATGCTCCCTTGCTAGATTCAAAACATCCCAGTAGCTATCAGCACTTCTAATGACGTTTAATTTGCTTTCAACGCTTTGCTTCAAGTAATCACCTGTTAAGGACTGATTAAGATGAATACCTTTTATCATTTTCAATACTACTTTGTTTCTTTCTAGCATGTTTTGAATATAATCACAAGCCTGATCCAAAGTCTTAAGGTCGGGGTTGGTTATCATTAAATGGCCAATATCCAGCATAAACCCTTTTTGTGGATACTTTATCTTGTCGATAAACTCCAAGGTGCTATCGGGATTTTTAAAATTCAGACCCGGCCACCAAAGGTTCTCAAAGAGCAAGTCAAACCCAAGGTATTTCTCACCTGCTGCCCGATTTACAAGTTCTGCAGCGCAATCTAGCACCTCTTCATCAGAATATGTAAAATCCCAAGTGAAGGCATGCTCTACTTCAACGTGTGAAACGTGAAAGACCGCGTAATCAACCTCAAGCTTTTTCGCAGTATCAAACTCTCTTTTATACTGGTCGATAATTGCATCTGGTGAAGATCCCCCATAATAAAGCTCTGCATTATCCATGCCCATAAACTGGCTTTCCAATGACAAAGCATCGCCCCTCCAAAAATCCAGCCAGGTAGGCCAGTATTTCAAATGCATTCCCACGGCTATCTCTTTCGGGATTTTTTCGGTATCATAGTCGTCATGAAATATCAGTTCGGAGCCGTGCATTCTTTGCTCTTCAAGAAAGTCAGCAAAGTCAGTCCAATCGCATTTAAACCAGTCTAGTTTGCTTTTATGATTGACCATATTCAAGAGTACTTTCATAGCCCACCTGCAATCCTTTCCAGTCTTTCATAGGCAGCAGATAAAAAATCCTCCGGGTTCTCAAAGGGCTCACAGCTTCCTGTAACCTCTATAGACAAGGAGCGGAGATTGGATTTTGAATAAATTCCCCTGAGCAGCTTCCAATCTACATGGCCGTCACCGGGAAGCCAGTGCCTGTCTTTTAACTCATCGTTATCAGACAAATGAGTTGTAAAGGTCCTTTCCGCCCATTTGTCAAACAGCTGTCCTTTAGTCTGTCCTGTTAACCAATCGTGTGACGAGTCGTAGCAAAGGCCTAAATTTGGAAGCTTGAGCTCCTCCAGCAGCATGTCCACCAGACTGGCGTCTCTGGTGTTTTCTACCGCTATTTTAACATCCCCGCTTTTGGCATTTTCAGCCAAGTCCTGAAAGCTTTTGATTCCGGCATCAATATCCAATCCGATATTTTCTTTATCGCTACAATGCATTACCAGTGTGCCTATGCCGTGTTTATGGCAATCCTCAACATACCCAAAATAGCGCTCTAAAGTTTTCTCTCTAGCTTTTTCATCCCTAGTCCATAAGTTGTTTACATCGCTATAGGGTGCATGGATGTACTCTACAAAAAGCCCGTTGTCTACAGCCATTCTTGGCATATCTTCTTTCTTTACGATTTCGGGAGATATCTCATCTTCCCACCATAGTGAAACTCCGTCAAAACCTACTTTTTTAATCAGTTCAAGCCTTCTTTTTATAGGCATAAAAAATCCAAACCAGGAAAATATGCTTTTTTCCATCTCTGCACCTAACTTTCGTCTATAATCCTGTCCTCTGCAGCCCCAATCTCCTTTTGGGATATCCTCAAAGCCGATACTCCGTTTTTATATGCAATCCTCATCAACTCTTCTTTCCCTATTCCCGACTTGTTTAGATATATCAACTCGTCAAAAAAACCAGATCCGTGATAAACCCTGTAAGATCCCGCATCGCTTCCTACAGCTATTTTAACACCCATATCATAGCCGGATTTAATCATTTTGCATTGTTGCTCAAAGATTCTTCTTATAACGTTTTTTTCCTTTTTGTATCTCTTATCGTTTGAATATAGTATATTCCCAAGGGGAGCCAATGTCGGAACCCATATTATATTTTTTTCCTTCATAGCACAAAGATTTTCATCAGAGAGGTAATATCCGTGTTCTATGGTATCGACTCCGGCTTCAGCAGCCATTTGTACTCCTTGGAAAGAGTTTGCATGAACCATCACAGGAAGGGATAGATCTTGGGCTTTTTTTACCAAATACTCAAATTCATTTTTATTAAACCCTACTCCTCCAACCTTTCCATACTCTTTGAAGGATATCATCCCGCTTAAAACAATCTTTATAAAATCAGCTTTTTTAAAAGCCAGATCATCAAGGTGTTTGTTTATTTCATCCAGTCCTTCTACCGGCTTGCCAATCATGCTTCCATAATATCCTTTTTTGTATATACCATAAATGGGCGTCCTGTAAATAAGTCCTTCTTCGTCGGCAACTGAACGAGCCAGCTCATATAGTCCTAAGTTGTCTCCACCATCTCTTATAGCAAATATGCCCCTGGATTTGTATGATTCAAACACTTTTCTTAACATATTTTCAGTAGTTTTTGAATCGATGTTTAATGAATTCCTATATTTTTTTGAATCTATGCCGTCTAACGTCAAATGCATGTGCGTTTCTATAAACATGCTTCTCACCCTGCCTTGAAAGCTTCTTTTGCTGTTGCTTCACGCCATTTTAAAATTACCCGATTTGCAGCTTGCATGCCTTTATGACATGCTTGGCTAGCACAGATGTTGTGACGGACCCCACTCCTCCCGGTACTGGTGTTATCATGCCGGCTTTGTTTTTACAATCTTCAAAATCTACATCTCCGCAAAGTTTTCCGTTTTCGTCCACATTTATTCCAACATCTAAAACTATTGCGCCTTCTTTAACGTACTGAGAATTCACCATCTTAGCCCTTCCAATCCCAACGATCAAAATATCAGCAGCTGCAGCTACCTTTGAAAGATCTTTTGTTTTGGAATGGCAAATCGTAACTGTGGCATTTTCTTTCAAAAGCAACATGCTCACAGGCTTGCCTACGACCATGGATCTTCCTAACACCACGGTATTGGCTCCATTCAAATCGATATTGTAATGGCCAAGTATTTCCATGACCGCTGAAGGCGTACATGGAGCAAAACCTGATCTATCTCCTTCCATGACTTTAGCCACATTGATAGGACTAAAGCAATCCACATCCTTTTCAGGAGCTACGACATACTTTACGACATTTTCGTCTATGTGCTTGGGCAAAGGTCTGAAAATCAATATTCCATGCACCGAATCGTCCTTGTTCACTAATTCCAACTCGGCAATAAAGTCGTCTTGTGATATACCTTGATCAAGTTCTAAAACCTCAGTTTTTATATCACAACCGGCCATTCTCTTTAGTGCTCCTCTTTCGTAGGATAGGTCACTGGGGTTTTCACCTACCCTTATTATCTTTAGTTTGGGCTCAACTCCTCTTTTCTTAAGTTCTTCTACAGCCCTGACCGTCTCTTCTTTTATGCTTTCAGCTACTAGCTTTCCACTCAACAACTCACTCATTTTATTCCTCCTGAAATCAAATAGTTTGTGTTTTTTTTAACACTAATTTTAAACTTAATCCTCCACCGCTAAGTGGAGGATCGTTAAATCAGATTCTATTTAGCAAGCTTTTTGTCCACCTTGCTGTACACATCGTCGCAAATCTCAATCCCTTTTGACAGCAACGGCTTTACTTCGTTTTCCACCTTTGATACATACTCCTGATTTTTTATTGAGTTAATATTGATCTGTACATTCAACCAGGCACTGATTATTCCTGATCTTAGACACTGAACTCCAACCCCTACATCACTGATAGCCAACATGGAGCCTTTGTCTACCAGCTCTTCATGGAGCAAAATGGCTTCATAGCACTTTTTTACTATCTCTACCGGTACAGAGCATGCCTGAACAAGACATTTTTCCATAATCTCTTCCTTGTGTTTTTTTTCTTCTTCCGTTTCTTTAGGAAGTCCGTAAGCCTTTGACAGCGGAAGGAAGTTCTCCGCATCCAGATCAACCATTTCGAGGAGCGCTCTTTGAATCCTATCAGCTTCCTTCATGATTCTTTGAATATCCTCTTCATATTGTGCATATTTTTTCTTCCCCGTAGTCAAGTTGCATACCATGCCTGCCAATGCAGTGCCCATTGCACCGGAGAGGGCGGCCGCGCCTCCTCCTCCCGGAACTGCATTTTTCGATGCAAGCTCATCCATGAACCTCACACAGGAATAATCTATCATTTTCATGCTCTACCTCCGAATTTCATAAGTCAGTCTTAAAACAACCCTGATATCACGCCGTTTTCATCCACGTCGATTTTTTCAGCCGATGGTACTTTGGGGAGCCCGGGCATTTTCATGACATCTCCAGTCAGCACTACTATGAACCCGGCACCTGCAGATACGGTCAGATCTCTAACGGTTATTGTAAACCCTTTAGGTCTTCCCAGTATGGTTTGATCGTCAGTTAAGGAATACTGTGTTTTCGCCATGCATATAGGCATCTTGCCGAATCCGAGTTTTTCAAAGTTAGCAATCTCTTTTTCAGCTTTGCCTGTAAAGCTGACATCATCAGCTCCATAAATTTTTTGTGCAACCTTTCTGATCTTATCCTTTATTGAATCTTCCTCATCGTATGCGAATTCCATATCGCTTTCAGTCTGTGTCAATCTGATAAGCTCTTTAGCTAATGCCTCTCCACCTGCTCCACCTTTTCCCCAAACTTCTGACAAAGCGACGTTTACTCCAAGCTCCCTGCATCTGTCTTCAACAAGCTTGAGTTCTGCTTCTGTATCTGTCGGAAATCTGTTTATAGCCACTACAGCCGGCAGCTTAAAAACCTGGGTTATGTTTTCCACATGTTTAAGCAAGTTGGGAAGTCCTTTTTCCAGAGCCACTAAATTTTCTTCCTGCAAATCGGTTTTTGCTACTCCTCCGTTGTACTTGAGAGCCTTTACCGTAGCCACTATTATCACCGCATCCGGCTTAATATCCGTCATCCTGCATTTTATGTTTATGAATTTTTCAGCTCCCAAATCAGCTCCAAATCCTGCTTCAGTGACTACGTAATCTGCATACTTCATTGCGAACTTTGTCGCCAAAACAGAGTTGCATCCATGTGCTATGTTCGCAAAAGGTCCGCCATGAATAAATGCAGGATTTCCTTCCAATGTCTGTACCAGATTTGGTTTCAAAGCATCTTTTAAAAGAGCCGCCATAGCCCCTTGCGCGTTAAGATCTCCCGCTGTTACAGGCTCTCCTTTTCTATTGTACGCGACTATTATTTTTGCGCATCTGTTTTTTAGATTTATAATATCGCTGGATAGACAAAATATAGCCATTATCTCACTTGCCACCGTAATATCAAAACCATCTTCTCTTGGCATTCCCTGGGCTTTTCCTCCGAGCCCGTTCACGATATTCCTCAATTGCCTGTCATTCATGTCTACGGCTCTTCGCCACACGACTCTTCTTACGTCTATATCCAGATTATTTCCCTGAAAGACGTGATTGTCGAGCATTGCAGCCAAAAGGTTGTTGGCTGCGCCGATGGCATGGAAATCTCCAGTGAAATGCAAGTTGATGTCTTCCATTGGAACAACTTGGGCATATCCCCCTCCTGCCGCTCCGCCTTTTACGCCAAATACTGGTCCCAGGGATGGTTCTCTCAAAGCTACCAATACGTTTTTGCCCAATCTCGAAAGGGCATCCGCCGCTCCTATAGTGGTAGTAGTCTTTCCTTCCCCTGCCGGTGTTGGGTTGATGGCAGTCGTTAAAATAAGCTTTGCTCTTTTATCTGACTTCTCCTGAAGCAGATTTATATCGACCTTTGCCTTGTACTTTCCGTACAAATCCAGATTTTCTTCATTCAAACCCAATTTTGCCGCGATCTCTCTAATGTCCTTTGGTGCAGCTTCCTGTGCAATTTCAATATCGCTCTTGAACCCCATTTAAACTCCTCCTCAAACTAATTTTATGCACATTAAAACAATATAACCGGTCTGTTTTAACATCTTCTGGTGTTTTATATTCTGCCTTTTCGAACTGCAGTGTTATATTTTCTGGTGTGCCTGTCTCTTCCCAATAGAGCTTCTGTAGCATAAATCGCTCCCATTATTTCCTTGTTCAACGGATCCATTATAGCCGAATCCATTCCCTCGTATATTGCAAGAGTCATAAAATTTTGATTGATGATTTTTCTTGAGGGCATTCCGAAAGATATATTGCTAAGTCCGGATGTAAACTTAACTGTAGGATAAATGGCCTTCACTTCCTTCATTGCTTTTACAAAGTTAAGCAGTGAGTTGTTGTCAGTGGATAGTGCCATGACCAATGGGTCGATGTGTATCCTGTCTGGAGTTATTCCGTATCCTGCTGCTTTTTCAATTATCTTCTTTGATATTTCAACTCTGGTTGGAACATCTCTTGGTGTTCCGTTGACGCTATCGCATGTCAAGGCTATCACCTGCCACTCATTGTCCTTCATCAAAGGAAATATTACGTCGCATTTGTCTTTATCTGATCCTTCTACCTTTTCCAGATTCACCGAATTGATCATGCCCGGCTTGTTTATTATAGGCAATACTTCTTTAATGAACATTGGATTGGGACTATCTATGCAAACAGGCGTATCTACAGCTCCCTGTACTATTTCTATCAACCATTTCAAGGTTTCCACTTCTTTGTCCGGTGCAGTAGAAGCGCAGACATCTATGAAATCCGCTCCGGCTTCCGCCTGCTTTACAGCCCTTTCCCGAATAAACTCAGCGTCCCTTTCTTCAATAGCCTTCTTGACTACCGGAATTGCTCCATTGATTTTTTCACCAATAATAATCAAAATACTCCCCCCTGTTGTGTGGTATCGATTTCAACCCGATTAACTCCTTAATTATTCAAGTGAGCAACTTGTATATACAAGCCTCTTTATGTTTCAATCTTATCAAAGAGTATAGTCTTTGTCAATAAATTATTTAAACTTGCTACTAAATTTATAATCGTTTAAAATTAGACTATAAGCTACCTACACCAAGCAAAGGAGACTGAAAATGGATAAAAAGATTACAGTTAAATTCCCTCTTCTCAACAAGTCGCTGGAAGTCGAACCCGGAATAAAAGTATCTGACGCATGTGCTATTGCAGGCTACCCGTTAAATCTTGTATGTGGCGGAAAAGGCACCTGTAAGAAATGTGCCGTGGAAATCAAAGAGGGCGGTCACCTTAAAAAAATTCTATCTTGCCGAGAAACTGTCTATGACAACATGCAGATCATGCTAAAAGAGGATGTTCAGAAGGCGCAAATCTTAACATCATCATCTTTGGATGAAATCAACTTCAAACCTTCAATCAGGTCTTTGCTATTTAAACGGGAGGAACTCAAAACAGAACTTGGACAAAACAATTGGGATGTTTTGCATAAATTATTAGGCAAAGAAGTAGAGTATCCGACTTTGGAAATATTCCAGAAGATGTCTTTTGTTTATCATAATCCTGAAGGAATAAATGTCATCTTGAATAAAAATAAAATCATCGATATCCAACCAGCCGGATATTCATCAAAGCTATACGGCATAGCCTTTGACCTTGGGACCACTTCCGTAGTAGGATATCTGTACGATCTTAATGAAAATATTTTAATAGGCATCGATTCTACCCTCAACAAACAGACAGAGCTTGGAGGAGATGTTATAAGCAGGATCGACCAAGTCATCAATGACAAAAATAAACTTTCACGATTGCAGCAGCTTGCCATTGACTCACTAAACCAGATAGTGGAAAACCTTTGTAGAGAAAATGAAGTCACAGCAAAAGACATATATCATGCGACCCTATGCGGAAACAGCACCATGCAGCATCTGATTTTAGGCTTTTATCCGGAACACCTTGGCAAGGCTCCTTTTACCAGCACAACCCACGGTGCGGTCGAGGCCAAAGGGGAAATCCTAGGCTTGAAGATAAGTCCAATGGGCATCGTCTCATTTCTCCCCTTGCTGGGGGGATTTGTGGGTGCAGATACTACAGCAGTGCTTTTGTCTCTGCCCAAGGATGGCAAGGCTAGGCTTGTGATAGATTTGGGCACTAACGGAGAGATAGCTGTGGGAAAGGACACCTCTTATCACGTCTCCTCAACGGCATGCGGTCCTGCTCTGGAAGGTGCAGGTATAAAACATGGCATGCGCGGAACTGACGGGGCAATCGAGAAGGTTTCTATGGAGGATGGCAAACTGTCTTACCAGGTAATAGGAAACATAAAGCCCCAAGGCATATGTGGCTCAGGAGTTATCGATTTGATGGCATTGCTTTTCTCACAGGGAGTAATAAACAAAAGAGGTGCTTTTGTTCCTATTGATAAAATCGTTGACAATGACTTGGCTGCAAGAGTCGTTACAAGGGAGGAACAAAAGGTATTTGTCCTGGCTTTTAAAGAAGAGTCTTCCCTAAATGAAGATATATATTTTTCTCAAAAAGATATACGACAGGTACAACTGGCCAAAGGAGCCATATATACAGGCTGCGTAATGCTTATGGAGGAATACGGAATAAAGGGTGAAAATCTTACAGAAATCATCATAGCCGGCGCTTTCGGCAATTACATCGACATAGAAAAAGCCCAATCAATAGGAATGCTCCCCTGGTTCAAAGGTGTGAACGTAAAATCTATAGGAAATGCCGCAGGCACAGGGAGTCAGATGTATCTTTTGTCAGAAGATAAGCAAAACGAGTGTAATGAGATAGCCGAAAATGCCGTCTTCGTAGAACTTGCAAACAATAAATCCTTTGCGACCCAGTACATGACCAACACATACTTCACAGATTTACGTTTGCGATAAAGAAAAGCCTGCTTCGATTCTATTTCGAAACAGGCTTTTCTTAATTTTCTTTAAGTACTTTATCTCCTCTTTGCAGCCCGGTTGCACCCGATCTTATAAACTCTAAGATTCCGAATGGCTCCATGAGATTTGTAAATGCTTCTATTTTCCCTGCATCACCTGTAAGCTCCAGTATAAGGCTCTCATGAGCGACATCAACTATATTTGCTCTGAAGATGTTTGATATCTCGATAATATTCGACCTAGTCTCATTGCTTGCCTTGACCTTGATAAATACCAGTTCCCTGCTTATGGAGTCCTGTGTGGTCAGTTCTATGACTTTTATAACCTCCACCAATTTGTTAAGCTGCTTTTTTATCTGTTCAAGGATTTGTTCGTCTCCGATGACCACGATAGTCATCCTTGAGAGACTTTCGTCCTCGGTAGTTCCTACCGTCAGACTATCGATATTAAAGCATCTTCTCGCGAAAAGTCCTGCTATTCTGCTTAGCACGCCTGAATTGTTTTCAACCAGTAAAGATAATACATACTTCTTCATTGTCTACCTCCCGTTACACTTAGTCTGTTATTTGATTTACCATCAATGCCTGATAAGTCGTCATAAAGTCCTGATATCAGGGTCTATATTACATTGTATCAGACAAGGTTCGTCGGTTGCCAGTACTTCATCTAAAACTTTTTTGAAATTTTCCATATCGCTGACTTCATGTCCGGTTATGTTATAAGCTTCAGCTATTTTGACGAAATTGACCTGAAGATTTAAGTCTACCCCGTAGCTTTTGTCCTTGCCATACAAGTCCTGCTGTATCTCTCGCACAAGACCCAGTTTCCTGTTATTCAATAAAATTATCTTAATCCCCGCATTTTGTTCCCTAACTACAGCTAGTTCGCCGAGACACATCTGGAAACCTCCATCTCCAATTACGCACACCACCTGCCTGTTTGGATTTGCCATCTTAACTCCCGTAGCGGCAGGCACGCTGTATGCCATAGTTCCAAGGCCACCTGATGTCATGAATTTTCTTTCCTTTTTGATTTTGTAATTTAAGGCGGACCATATTTGATTCTGACCTACATCTGCCACAAGGCAGGCATCATCATCCATCTTTTCTGAAAGATGACTTATAAGCTCTTTAGCGTTTATCAGTCCCGATTGTGTTTTATAATCCAAGACTGACAAGCACTTTTCTTTGATAGCTTTGATTTCATCATGCCATGAAGAAAAATCCATATTGTCCGATTTATCAATGAGCTCTCCCAATATTATTTTTGCATCACCTACGATAGGAAGTGTATATCCCACGTTCTTGCCTATCTCTGCCGGATCAATGTCTACGTGAATGAATTCTATTTTTGGGTTGAGCTTTGAGAATCCTGCTGTCGCCCTATTGGACATCCTAGCGCCAATGGTTATCAGCAGGTCAGTCATACCTATGATTTCACTGGAATAGGGATATCCGTGGCTTCCAACAATTCCGGCATAGAGACTGGAGTCCTGAGGAAAACCACCTACTCCCATCAAGGAATTGATTACAGGTATATTTGTCTTTTCAGCAAATTCAAGGACCTCTTTTTCGGCATGGGAAGATAGGATGCCTCCGCCAGCATAAATGACCGGCCGCTTGGCTGACTTGATTCTTGAAACAGCCCTCTTAATCTGCCCTATATGGCCGGAGAGCGTAGGATTGTATCCAGGTATATCTATTTCATTTGGATACTCAAGCTTAATCCTGTCTTCTTGAATATTTCTCGGGATATCAATCAGTACAGGCCCTTTCCTTCCGGTATTTGCTATATAAAATGCTTCTTTTATTATCCTTGGCAAATCCTGGGCATCCCTGACGAGGTAATTATGCTTGGTAAATGGCTCAGTTGCCCCTTTTATATCTGCTTCCTGAAATGCATCGGTACCTATCAGATCGGTATCTACCTGTCCGGTTATTATCACTATAGGAATTGAATCCATATAAGCGGTTGCAATTCCAGTAATTGTATTAGTCGCCCCAGGTCCTGATGTGGATATGCACACGCCGACTTTATTCGTCTCCCTAGCATATCCGCTTGCATAGTGCACAAGAGACTGCTCGTTTCTGACAAGTACATGCTTTATGTCCGATTCCCTGAGGGATTCGTAAATCGATATCACTGCCGCGCCCGGATATCCAAAAACAACATCGGTGTTTTCTCTTTCCAGACATCTGATTATCGCTTTTGCCGCCTTCATCTGCAACCATCTCCTTAAAGTATTTCTATATATGATAAAGTAACAATTTGACAAAGTCAATGATTTTGTTTTTCTTTCACGGGAATTGATAAAAGCTCTTTTTTTTTCTATAATGGAATTGTGAGCATCCGGCAACACAAAACAAATTATTGGGGAGGCAGATTTGATAAAAACAATTGAGGTATCGACTAAAAAGCAGCTGCGGGATTTCGTCTCATTTCCCAAAAAGCTTTATTCTGGTAATCCCTACTATGTACCCCGGCTTGCTATAGACGAATTGTCTACCCTCAACACTGATAAAAACCCAGCTTCTGAACACTGCACGTCCAAGCTTTGGCTGGCAAAAGACAACGGCGTCACTGTAGGCAGGATAGCTGCGATCGTCAACTACAAGTATATCGAAAAATGGGGACTTAACACTGGTCGATTCGGTTACGTCGATTTTATCGAAGATTTCAAGGTTGCGGAAGCCTTATTCCAGGTTGCCCAAAATTGGTTAAAGAGCCTTGGCATGGATCAAATCCATGGTCCATTGGGCTTTTGCGATTTAGACCCTGAAGGGATGCTCGTGAGTGGTTTCGACAAAACTTCCACATTCACTACGATTTACAACTTTCCTTACTATCCAGTTTTTATGGAACGTCTTGGCTTTACAAAGGACGTAGAATGGTATGAATACGAAATCGATATACCAAGGGTTCCTCCAGCCATATTGGAGAAAGTATCAAACCATGTATTGACTAATCATAACCTCAGGATACTGAACTTTGATAAAAAAAGAGACTTAAAGCCGTTCATTCCAAAAGTTTTTCGGCTGATCAACTCTTCATATTCCGATTTATACGCAGTTACAGAGCTTTCGGACAAACAGATTGAATATTATACCAAGCAATATCTGTTTTTTTTCAAAACTGATTTCGTCAAGTTGGTCGTCGACGGGGATGACAACTTAGCTGCCTTCGGGCTGGCTTTGCCTTCTCTTGCCAAAGCCATGCAAAAATGCCATGGTCGTCTGTTTCCTTTTGGTTTTTTGCAGATTTTCAAGGCTTTAAAGCAAAACGACAGAGCTGAGCTTCTCCTGATTGCAGTGGATACCAAGTATAAAAAGACGGGAGTCAATGCCGTAATATTGAAGGCTATAGTTCAAAACAAAAAATATAATATAACCAAAGCTGATTTGAACCCTCAGTTGGAAAACAATTTACCCGTTAGGACCCAGTGGCGATATTTTGATTCTGTACATAATAAAACGAGACGCAGCTATATAAAAAAACTATAAAGCTACGTCTATTTCTACCTTTGAAATATTTCTCTTAATCTGTCGAGTATGTGGGATTTGTCGCATTCTTCAGGCACATTCTCAGGCAGATAAAATCTAACTTCCTTATCTTTCTCCAAGCATTTGCCTTGTGCAAACAACTTGCCTGTGCTTCGATCCACCTCAACCCTTAGGACTCTGACATTTTCAAAAAAGTGAAGGTCTTCCTCCAAGACGGAAAGTTCAGCTATCATGGTTTCATCCACGTATGGGGAACCACCGCTTATTGCATTTTCATCCAGCAATACATAAATAGTTTCCAATTCGTAACCTGATTCCCCTGAAACCAGGTTATAATTGCTGTTTAGAAGATAGTCTCCTATGTTAGACATGTACTCGCCGTATCCCCATGCACAATAGCTTCCCGAACCACCTATTCCCTTGCGGTCAGGATTTCCCAACCATATAGAGGTCGTAGCGTTTCCGGTAAAGCCCACAAACCACAAATCCTTGCTTTCTGAACTAGTGCCTGTTTTCCCTCCGGTCACAAATTTGTTGCCCGCATTTTTCCCTGTCCCTCGCACCACGTTGTCAACGAGAATTCCACTAATATATTCAGCAATATCTTCGTCGATGATGTTATCATCTTCAGTCTGGCTTAAGTTTTTTCTGTAAATATTCCTTCCATTGCTGCCATCTACCGATAGAATACTCCAAGGATCAGTCTTCGCTCCTCCATTGGCAAAAATCGTATATGCCGTGGCCATGTCCAACGGCGTAACTCCATATGTCATTCCTCCTAATGCTGTAGGCAGTCTGAAATCCTCTTTGTCAATTGTTTGTATCCCCATTTCTTCTAAATACGATAAGGTTTTTTCAATTCCCAAATCATTCATGGTCTGGACTGCAGGTATATTTAGGGATTGCACAAGCGCCTGCCTGATTGTGACATAACCGTAATATCTGTTTGAGAAATTCGACGGTGAATAACCATTAAAGTCTGTCCGTCTATCCACTAACAGTGTATTTTCCTGAATTATGCCTTCTTGTAAAGCCGCTGAATATATCAACGGCTTTAATGTGGAACCAGGCTGTCTGGGCGTCGATGCGAAATCAATATCGCTTGTTCCACCATAATAGGCAAGAATTGCTCCATTTTTTGCATCAATGGTAACAATAGCCCCGGTAGCTTCTGTCAAACTATAATTTTCTATTGCTAAAGATACGCTTTCAACAGCTTTCTCTTGGATTTTTGCATTTATAGAAGTATAAATCCTTAGTCCATCCCTTTTCAAGCTTTCCAGGGCTTCACTTCTTGCCTCTTGGTCTTTGTCTATGTAATTAGCATCCTTGTATATTTCTGTGTACTCATCTATCACAGTCCTTATGAAAGCTTCGTAGTTTTTTTTGTACCTACCGACTTTTTCCTCACTGCTAGAATTTCGTATCTCAAGTTCTTCAGCTTTTGCTCCAACAGATGCATCTTCTGTTATAAATCCCTCTTCTACCATTCTTTGAAGCACTTTTTCTTGCCTAGCTTTTGCTCTGTCAAAGTACACATCAGGTTGATAGGCGCTTGGAGCCTGTGGAAGCCCCGCTATCAATGCACATTGGGCAAGATTAAGCTCCCAGACATTCTTCCCAAAATAGCGCACGCTGGCTTCTTGAACGCCATAAGCTCCTCCTCCCAAGTATATCTCATTCAGATACATCTCTAAGATCTGCTCTTTGCCGAACCGTTTCTCCAACATCACCGCCGTTTTAATCTCTTTTATCTTTCTAGCTGCAGTCTTTTCCGTAGATATTTCTTCAAATATATTCCTAGCCAACTGTTGCGTAATGGTGCTTGCACCTTCCGATATTGTCCCCGCTCTGAAATTAGTCAAAAACGCCCTTGTTATGCCTACAAGATCAAATCCGTTGTGTATGTAGAACCTATTATCTTCCACAGCCACTATAGCATTTTTTAGATCTTCCGGTATTCGGTCGAGTGTCACGTATGTTCTGTTTTCTTCGTATATTTCTCCAATTTCTTCACCGTCATCGGAAAATATTATGGTCTTCTGATTCGGCTTGTATTCAAACCCCTCTACATCCGCCGCTTCTATGGATAAAAAGAAAACCACTGCAGAAGCAGCTATTAACAATATTAAAGCTGCAATAATCATCAACGCTCTCTTCATTTTTTCTCCTTTATTATGCTATAACCACATCATTTTAGATTTTTTCAATCAAATTTTTCATATCCTCAGGAATCGAGGCTTCGACCTTTATCTTCTTTCCAGTCCTCGGCTGAATGAATTCCATTTCGCCGCTGTGCAAAGCTTGCCTGTCGATCATATCCGAATTTCCGGGATTGTATAGCGGATCTCCTGCCAAGGGATGCCCCAAGGCTTTCATATGAACTCGAATCTGATGTGTCCTGCCTGTTTCCAAGTCCAGCTTAACGAGGGAGTAAATGTTGTTGGATTTTAAGACATCATAATGTGTTACGGATTTTTTCCCTTCCGCCATAACGCTTCTTTCAAAGGATTCATCTGATTCTCTGCCAATGGGCAGATCTATGGTCCCTGAGTTGTCCTTTAATACGCCATGAACCACTGCAAAATAGGTTTTTTTAATGTTTCCTTCTTTCATTTGACTCTGTAAATGCTGATGTGCAAATTTACTCTTGGCAATCACCACCAAGCCGGTAGTATCTCGGTCTAGACGGTTTACGAACCTTATCTTTGCCTTGATATCTTTTTCAGAGAAGTAGTAAGCTACCCCATTGGCCAGGTTGTTTTCTTGATGGCTCCTAGTAGGATGCGTGACCATCAGGGCTTCTTTGGCTACAATGAGCAAATCAAGGTCTTCGTATATTATCTTCAAGTCTATCTTTTGTGTCGGAGCATCGATCTCTTCAACAGGCATCAATACGGCTACCTCGTCTCCCTGGGATAGAACTCTGTCCATACGGGCAGTTTTCCTATTTACAAGCATTTTGCCTTCCCTTTTGATGAACCTAATAAGTCTGGAAGAATAACCTTTGCAGTCCGCCAAGTAATTCTTAAGGGAAATTTCCCCACAGTTATTTTTATAAACAAACGTATTATTGTCTTCTTTCATATTCTCCTCAACCCGCTTAATATATCACTTGAAATTTTATTTTTCCTTAAGTAAAAAATCGTTTCCCTACAATAAAAAATAAGCACCAAAAGGTGCTTTATTCCCGAAATGCCGTTCTCTGAATTTTGACGCCTAGAAAGATCTAGGTGGGTGTCCTGTCTCAAACCTCTGTCTTCCACTTAAAGAGGCATGACATACGCTCAAGAACTTCGAACTCCCTTATGAATGTTGTAGGTTCAAAATATCAGAGTACCTCGAACATTTCAGGAATTGATTTATATTCATTATAAACCAATTCAGATGATTTAGGAAGTAAATTTTTTGAAATTCCCCTTACTTTCGATCAGTTGATTATTTTCTTTTTATTCATTATAATGAATAGAGCTTATAAAAAAGGACGGATATATGATGAAAAAGTTAAAAATCGCCTATCAGGGAGTACCGGGATCATACAGCTACCAAGCCATGCATGAACATTTCGGAGAAAATATAGAATCAATTAACAAACCGCTGTTTGGAGACGTTTTTGAAACTGTTGAAAATGGAGATGTGGATTTTGGGATTATTCCCTTTGAGAATTCCACAACAGGAGGGGTATACGAAGTTTTTGATCTTCTGGTATCCTCAACGGCCTTAATAGTTGGCGAACGGTGCATTGAGGTCAAACATAATCTTTTGGGCATCAAAGGCTCTTCTATCGATGATATAAAGACTGTTTATTCCCATCAACAGGCACTTGACCAGTGCAGCCGCTTTATCAGAGGCCGCGGCTTGAGTCCTATTCCCACAACTAACACAGCTATCAGCGCCAAGCTTGTCAAGGATAAACAAGATAAAAGCTGTGCGGCCATCGGTAGCGAAATGGCAGGCAAACTATATGATCTGGAAGTCTTGGCAACGGGAATAAATAATTACTTCAATAACATAACCAAGTTCATAATAATTGGAACTAATCCTGTTATGTCTGACGACAAGGATAAAATAAGTCTATATTTCACCACTCCACACAAACCCGGTGCATTGTATAGCTCCTTGGGCATATTTGCAAAAAATGATATCAATCTTTTAAAGCTTATATCCCGACCAACTAGAAACACGCCTTGGGCATATTCTTATTTTGTAGATGTTGAAGGAAACCTAGGTGCCAAAAACGTAACCGCGGCACTTAAAGAGCTCGAAGACTTATGCCCCAAATTCAAAATTTTAGGCAATTACAAGGCCCATAACATAGATGTCTAGTTGCCCTTCAATATTTGTAAAAAACCCTTGAGTTTTCAGTGTTAAAGTGATAGAATATCTAATGTTATAAAGAATGAGGGGTGGTGAAAACATGGCAAATATCAAATCAGCTATGAAAAGAGCTCAAATCGCAGAGCTAAGAACTGTAAGAAACAGAAGCGTTAAAACCGGTATAAAAACTAGCATCAAAAAGTTCGAGGTGGCTCTTGATTCTAGAGATCCGGAAACTGCTCTTGCCGCTTTTAAAGTTGCTGTTCAAAGACTTGATAAAGGTGTTGCAAAAGGAGTGCTTCATAGAAACTCAGCTGCAAGAAAGAAAAGCAGCCTTGCAAGAAAACTTAATGCGATGTAAAAACCCCGTTCTATATTTCCCACAACGTGTCTAAAAAAAAGACTACTCAAAGTAGTCTGTTTTTTTTTGCCTGCTATCATCTAAAATCGTACAACAAAAGCTCCAGCAGTACTTTCGGGTCCGCTCTTGAGCTTTTTAGCAGGATATCGATTCTGGCACATCTGTTGTAGGCTTTTTTAAGTTTATCAAAATCGAATCTCCTCGATTGCCTCAACGCATTGTTGACCATAAAAGTTCTCAAACCCGTCAAAGAGGCAATATTCTCCGTTGAATACCCTTTCATTTTAAGGATTTTGCACTGATACATTATTCTGAACTGTCTAACTATCATGGAAAGAATCTTTATAGCCGGCTCTCCACTATCAAATAGGTAATCCAATATCTCAAGTCCATCTTTCAAATTGCCTGTTCCTATGTGATCCAACATTTTAAATATATTCGACTCCATGCTTTTAACCATTATTTTTTCTACTTCTTCCTGAGTAATAATCCTGTCATTTCCCCCCAGGGATATCAGCTTTTCAGTTTCGTTTTCAATATCACCCAAGGTCATTTTACTGTCTTTCCCAAGGTAGTCCATCCCTTCAATAAATAAATCCATAGCCTTTTTATCTATTGTTTTGCCGGATATCCTTATACGCTTTGTAATCCATCTTTCAAGATCTTTTCTCTCCAGCTTGGCGCATTCCACTAAACTTCCATTTTTTGCTATGTTTTTATACAACCTTCTCTTTTTATCTATTGTCTTGCTTATAAAAACCAGACATGTACTTTTGTTTGGAGAATTCAAATACTCTATAAGCTTGTCTCCATCCTTTTCGTTTCCTCCGGTATTTGCAAGCAAGGGATAATCAACTATCAGAACCATCCTCTTTTCGCTCATAAAAGGCATCGTTTCGCACTGACTTATTATGTCATCCGCAGTAGTGTTTTTGTCGTCTATCTTGTGGTAATTGAATTGTTCAAAGCTCTCATCTACTAATGCCTTCTTTAGATTTTTCACCATCATCGATGATAGGAGATATTCTTCCCCATACACAAGATATAATTCCCCTATGTTATTATCTTTTATATCCTTTAAAAGCTCTTTATAATTCATGGATGCTCCTCTATATAAGTTTTGATATTTACTTTCTCCCCATCGGTTACAAACTCAACTGCTCCGTTTAAATCTGTACGTAAGTATTTTATACCTTCCCCAGCTAATCTTTCAAGTGTTTTATCCGAAGGATGTGCATATCTGTTGTTTCTACCCACGCTTATTATTGCATATTCAGGATTTACCAAAGCCAAGAATTCTTCTGTCGTCGACGTGTTGCTCCCATGATGTGGGATTTTTAAGATTGTGCTGTCTAAATCTTTGTTCATTGCTACCAGCTCTCTTTCCCCTTCTTCTTCGATATCTCCGGTAAATAAAAACGAAACTTCGTCATATATTAATTTGAGAACCACTGAACTGTTGTTTGCATCCAAATAAATAGTATTGTCACCTGGGTAATAAACTGTCATATTTATATCCTTTGACAATCCTATCTTTTGGTCTTCTTTTGAATAGACTATTTTGGATCCGGCTTTTACTCCTCTTTCAGCCAAAATTTCAAACCCCTCATCTTCCAATGGATTTATCATTATGTGTTTAATATTGACAGCATCTATTATTTCTACAATCCCACCTATATGATCATAATGGGAATGGGTGCATATTACAAGATCCAACTTCCTGATGTTTTTGCTTAACAGTGCTTTTAAAACCACATCCTCGCCGATGCGTCTGTTATATGATCCTCCTCCATCTATCAATATGTTTTCTCCTCCCGGGGCCTCTATGAGTATGCTGTCTCCTTGTCCAACATCCAGTGCTGTGACTATAAGATTATTGCTGAAAAAATGCACGGGGACTATTAATAGCCACAGAAGGCATATCCATATGGTTAATGCCGCCTTTCGACCTCGAATATCCAAATAAAAATAACCCGCAAGGCTAAATAAAAAAGTGTAGTAAAGCAATATAAATGATGTGGACATTGTAGGTACTGTAATATATGAAAATCCGTGACCAATAAAAGATTCAGTAATGGCAAAACACAAGTCTGCCAACCTGTCAAATAATGACATCAGCGTGCCTGATGCCACATCAAACATTGCCATTAGAGGCATCGCCGTCATAAAAGTCAGCAAGATAAAGCCTGCTATTGGAACTACAATAAGGTTTAGAATAAAAGAAACCAGGGAGATCCCATTGAAGATGTAAGAGATAATGGGAAATGTGAATGTCTGAACAACGAATGTAATAGCCAGTGCATCCATAGGCTTTTTCCAATTCTCTTTTAAAAGGCGAGAAAAAATCTCCTTGAGGAAAGGATAAAAAACGGATATGGCAAAGACCGCAGAGTAAGAAAGAAGAAAAGAAGATGTGTAAACAATCAGCGGATTCACGGCCGCATTGACGCATCCTATAAAAAAAAGAGCGTTAAGAGTATCGTAAGAAAGCTTATAAGCCTTCGCCAACTGGTGCAAGGCTGCCATCGATGAAGCCCTGGCCACGGATATGCTAAAATCGCATAAAAAAGCATACAGCATCAATAGTATACACACAAAAATGAAACTTGTTTTTCCGGACATCTTTAATATGGATGCCAAAATCAACAAAAAACCGTATATGAACCCCACGTGAAGTCCAGAAACAGCCAATACGTGGGATATTCCACCTTTGGTAAATATCCTGGAATCATCATCATCCATGCTTTTGATGCCAAACACCAAACCCTTTAGAAAATCCCCATTTCTTTTATCCATTTTATCTTCAATCTCATCTATGATTCTTTCTCTAAAGTCGACTATGGGCTTTAGCAAAGGACTTATATCCCTTCTTATAAGTTTGAGAGATTGGGAATCTGCGTAGAAAACAGAATAAACGCCTTTTGACCTCAGATAGAGATTATAATCAAATCCTCCCGGATTTCTCTTTCTGTCTGGAGCATACCCTATCCCTGTCACTTTTATTACATCGCCTTTTTTTATCTGCACATCATATTCGCTTATGTTTATATAGCACTGAACTTTCTCCCCCAGACTTTTGACGTGCAGAATGAAACCTGTATTTTCATTTTTAGTTGATGGAAAGCTTGCCACCCTGCCTTCAATTGAAGAATTTTGACCAAACTCCATGCCGGATTGGCTTTTTATAAAGTATGTCGACCTGCCAAATACAATCGCTAAAAACAATACGACCAGCACCCCTGCCAAATATTTTTCGCTAATCTTCCTGCATGATCCTATGGCTAGTGAAACAATGGGTACTAGAAAAAGCAAAAGAAGCATCCTATCGTAATAAATCGAGGCTGATATTGCTATTGAACCGGCAAACAATAAAATAAACAGACGTCTCAAAACATCACCGCTTTCATTTTTTATGCACCTTCTTGATCGTCAATTCGCAGTTATCATATCCTTAATCTTATCGAACGTCTTATCCCCGATTCGATTAACATTTTTTATATCATCTATTGAAGCAAATCCGTTATTAGACTGCCTGTAGTCTATTATGCTCTGAGCAATGGTCGAACCAATTCCTGGAAGCGTTTCTAGCTCTGTTTTCCCAGCCGAATTGATATTGATTTTGTTGCTTGTCGTGATTTCAGCATCACTGCCCCCTGCATAAACGCTATCCGGTATTTTGGGCTCATTGATATTGCCAATCACCACTTTTTGCTGGTCTGTCAAGAGAGATGCCAGGTTTACGCTGTCATAATCACCATCCTTTGTTATTCCCCCTGCTTTTTCTACGGCTTCGTAGAGTCTCGATCCACTTTTAAGCTTGACCACCCCGGGGCTTTTTACTTCACCGGAAACATGTACATATATTTCAGGCTCCTCTTCAGCCATATCCTCTTCTCCACTGATAATATCATTGTCTAACAATTTTTCTTCTGCTGCGTTTTCTTCCATATTTTTTTCAATTTCATAGTCCGACGACAAAGATATGTTTCCTTTGGTGAATCCTGTATAGAATAAAATAAAAGCGCTGAGAATCAGCAGGCTAATACCAATGATCCATAAGCTTTGCCTGTCAAGCTTTCCTTTGATCACAAAAACCACCTCCTTCTATCTTTTTCTACATATATTTACATTTACCTTTTTTTTAATTTTATTTTGATTTTAAGAGATAAATTTATTATACTGTTAAGAGATAAAACTACGGAGGATGCAGATGTTTAGAAAAGTTCTTTTAACACTTGCAGCATTATTTCTTTTTTCAGGATCAAATACCGTCAACGCACAGCCTTTAGTAGAATCAGAGGCTGCAATTTTGATGGATGGAAATACAGGTCAAGTTCTATTTGAAAAAAACAGCCATGATATCCACTATCCTGCCAGCATAACTAAGATTCTCACAGCGCTCATTTTAGTGGAAAACACCGATCCGTCTGACAACATAATCGTTGGAGAGGATGTTCCTTTTCTCATAGAGAGAGGCAGCAGTCAGGTTTATCTAATACCCGGAGAAGTCCTAACTGCCGAGCAGATGCTAAATGCATTGATGATTGAATCAGCGAATGACGCTGCAGTGGCCATTGCCCAGCATATCAGCGGATCCATAGAAGAATTTTCTGCTTTGATGAATAAACGGGCTAAAGAATTGGGAGCGACTGATACCAATTTCACAAATCCCAGCGGACTACACGACGACAATCACTATACCACAGCCTATGACATGGCCATGATAATGAAAGAGGTCATAACGCACCCAGAGCTTAGGGATGTAATGACAACAATCAATTACAAAATCCCTAAAACCCAACACCAGGAAGAAAGATATCTCTGGACTAAAAATAGGCTCATAAGGTCGCCATCTAACGAATACTACTACGAAGACGTAACTGCTACAAAAACCGGATTTACATCAATGGCCGGAAATACTCTGGTCACGTCTGCTGCTAGAGATTCATTGAGCCTGATAACCGTGGTGCTGAAATCAAGGGGAGTAATGACCTATATCGACACATGCAACATGCTGGATTACGGATTCGATAATTTTACCACTACTGTGCTTTCTGAGCCAAATCAGCTGGTAAAATCGATTCCCTTCGCTGGTGAAAATTTGGACCTACTCGCTGATAACAGGCTGGTGTGCACGATCCCTAAGGATCAAGCGAGCCTAATCGACGCAAAGGTATTGGTAAGTGAAAATCTTGACCTTCCTTTGGACAAAGGCGAAGTCGTAGGAGAGGTGGTTTACACCCTCAAAGGAATCGAAATCGGGAAGGTGGCTTTGCTGTCAGCCCAGGCAATTTCAAAGCCATTTAACCTAATTGACCTTGTAAAGTCAGTTGCAGGCGCGGCATTTGCAATACTGCTAGCGTCATATTCAGTGCTTAGAGTATATGTGTCCAGGCAAAATAGAAAGATCAGAAGAAGAAAAAAGCTAAAAAAAATAAAGAATGAATATTCAAAATTCTGACCCAAGGTCAGAATTTTGTTTTTATCCACTCTTTTCCATCAAACGCATATATATGATCAATCCCTTTTGAAATCAGCAAGTCTCTCGTTTCGCCATAATAGAAATCCATTCCTTCTAAATCGTGGCTATCTCCATTTACTGTAATCTTCACATCCATATCTTTTATCAAATCGAGTATCCAATGACTTGGATAGAAGCAGTCTGCTCCATATCTTCGTATTCCTCCTGTATTTATTTCAATTACAGACCCGTATTCTTTAACTATTGATAAAAACCCTTTAACAACATCTACGTACCACTGATCTTCTTCATTGAACAAAATACTATTTTTGTTGTTTTTCTTTATGATATCCATATGACCTACTATATCCGGATTGCTCTCTTTTACCATTTTGGACATTATTTCGTAATATGTTTCCACGGCTCTTCTGCCATCACCATGGAAGGTAGTCTTTATTCCCTCTTCAACCCCTTCGAATGCATCATCAACGAACCAGTATCTATCCTCATCTGTTTTCCCCAGTGCATGGACAGATCCTATGAAATAGTCGAGCCTTTCCATATGATTTTTCATTACAGGGTTTAGTCCACGGTCAAAAAAGTAGTCTATTTCCATTCCTGTATAAACCTTAATCTTGTCTTTGTGTTTTAACTTAATCTCTTCTATCTCGTTAAAATACTCCTCGAGCATTTTCTCATCCATAGTCCAGTGCTCTTCCTCTATCGGCGCATGAGAGCTTATTCCGATGTGTTCAAAGCCGGCCTCAACAGCTCTTAACACCATATCTTCTATAGTGTTTTTGCCGTCACAATACGTACAGTGTGCATGGTAGTTGGTTTTTATCATTTGTCAGTCCTCCTCATTGATTTTTGCATATCTATAATGATCCATCCATTTCCCGTTAATTTCCAAGAATTTATGCGACATCCCTTCTTTGGCAAATCCCAATTTTTCAGCCACTCTGATTGATGCATAGTTGTCTTTCACCATATTAATTTCCACTCTGTGCAAGCCAGCAACCTCAAAGACAAAATCCAGCACTTTTTCACATGCTTCGGTTACATATCCTTTGTTGACTTCAACCGCATCGAGCTTGTATGACATGAAACAGCTCTTGAAATTGCCCCATATGATGCAATTGATGGTAACAGATCCTATTAAATTCCACGTGTCTTTTTTAAATATCCAAAACCTGTATTCCTCATCATTGCAAAATCGGTCCTTTTGATTCTTCAAGTCAAAGAAATGATATTTGAGGCTATAAAACTCCTCATTTCTTTTCGGCTCCCATTTTCCCAAAAATTCGGCATTGCGCTTATAGTAATCTGCTACTTTAGCTGCTTGCCTGGGATTAGGCATTTTAAGCATAAGTCTTTTAGTTTCAAGCATATGTAAAGTCCCCCTTAAATCGCATCAGACGGTCTATGAAAAAACTGGCTTTGAACCAATGAGTAATAATCTCCTCTTTTGCTCATAAGCTCATCATGGCTGCCCATCTCTTTTATTATACCCTTTTCTATCAATAAAATCCTGTCTGATGACAATACAGTGGATAGACGGTGAGCAACTATAAACGCAGTCCTTCCCTTCATCACCTGGTTGATGGCCTTTTGTATATAGACCTCCGTCTGTGTATCCACAGAGGATGTTGCTTCGTCTAAAATAAAAATTCTTGGATTTCTTATCACAGCCCTGGCAAATGATATCAGCTGCTTTTCCCCAGTGGATAATTTACCCCCACCTTCTCCGACCTTGCTGTCATAACCTCTATCCAGCTTCACTATGAATTCGTGGGCGTTTACCACCTTAGCCGCATTTATCACTTCTTCCATGGTTCCTCCTGGCTTGCCAAAGAGTATATTTTCTTTTATTGACCCACTGAAAAGGTGAGGACTTTGTAGTACATATCCGATTTTTGAATGAAGCCATCCCAAAGATCTTTTCTTGTAATCAACTCCATCAAGGGTAATCTCTCCTGACGTGGGTTCGTAAAACCTGCATAGGAGATTTACTATGGTGCTTTTTCCTGATCCCGTCTCTCCAACCAACGCTATCTTTTCTCCAGGTTTTACACAAAGGTTAAAGTCAGACAATACAGGTTCTCCCTTCAAATAGCTGAAATTAACATTTTTAAACTCTATCCTCCCATTTAACTCCACTTCTTTTTCATTATCAATATCTATTACAGCTTCAAAATCACCTACCGTCTCTTTTGTTCCCAATAAGGCGTATACTCGCTCTGCTGAAGCCTGAGCCTGTTGAAACTCTGATATTACCCTTGCGAGCTCCCTTATAGGCTCGAAAAATTGCGCCGTATATGTTATGAAAAGAATCAAGACTCCTAAAGATACGCTCCCCTGTGCAACTCCTGAACCACCTTTGAATAGAACCAAGGCTGAACCGATAGAACCGATGCTTATAGCCAAGGGCATAAACATCGAGGTAAAGATTGCAGCTCTGATTGATTTTATCCTCATATTATCAGTAGCGGACTTAAACTCTTTGAAACTGTTTTCTTCCAACGCCAGGGATTTTGTCGTTGTAGCTCCGCTTATTCCTTCGCTAAATAACGAAGTTATCTGGGAATTGATTTTCCTAACCCCTCTGTACTCTTTGAGTATTTTTAGCTGAAAAAATCTGCTCAAGACGGCAAGAACGGGCACCACGGACAGGGCTACCAAGGCCAATCTCCAATTATAGTAAAGCATGAATCCTGCTATAATAACCATCATGGACAATCCCCAGACCAGATCCACAACTCCCCAGGATATGATCTCACCGATTTTTCTTATGTCCGACGTCATTCTGGCCATTATCCATCCTTTAGGTGTTTCGTCAAAATAAGAGAAGGAAAGTCCTTGCAACTTCTCGAATGCTTTTTTTCTGATTCCGTATGCAAATCTAACCTCGACCTTGCCCGCAGCCTTGATGAACAATAGTATATTCACCGCTTGCCATGCAACGAGACAGGCGTACAGCAATGCAAAAACACTCAACCCTTCAGAGCTTTCAGGTACTATGAATCTGTCTATCGCAACCCTTGTCATCTGGGGAAAGATGCTATCTGCCAAGGAAACGCTTATCATAAGCATCATCACTGCTATCATTTCTTTTTTATATTCAGTCAGATCTTTTATAATTTTAAGCCAAATCCGCTTATCCAGTTGACTCTCGTCAGTTTTATTTATTATTTTTTCCATCAGTTCCCTCTATGCCCGGTCATAATGTTTCCATTAAAAGTATTTTGATGATCCCAAATTTCTTTGTACAAACCATCGGCAACAGCCAATTCATCGTGTTTTCCCTGCTGTACTATCCTGCCTCCATCCATTACGATGATTTTGTCGGCTTCCATGGCTGTTGAAATCTTGTGGGTGATTATCAGGATGGACGCTTCTTCATTTTCCGCCCTGAGCTCTTTTCTGACCTGTCTTTCGGTCTTGGCATCCAAGGCGCTTAATGAGTCGTCAAAGATGAGTACGGAAGCTTTGTCGATGATGGTTCTAGCTATCGCTATCCTTTGACGCTGACCTCCGGACAAAGTCACCCCCTCTTCACCTACATAGGTTTCATAACCCTTTTCAAATCTTATTATATCTTTGTCGATTGATGCCGTTTTAGCCGCTTTAAAAATTTGTTCCTGCTCACTCTTTCCGTAGATATCTATATTTTCAGTTATAGTTCCTGAAAACAGAAATGGCTCTTGAAGCACCAACCTCACACTTTTTCTCAGCCATGTTTTTTCAATGCTCCTCAAATCAATGCCATCTATCAATATCTTACCCTTTACCGGTTGATAAAATCCTGCCAGCAAATGCGCAAGGGTGGACTTTCCCGACCCGGTTTTTCCCAATACCGCAAGCACTTCTCCATGCTTGATATCAAAATTGATGCCGTCTAGGATCTTTCTTTTGGGATCGTCCGAGTATGAGAAAGCTACATCTTCAAATTTTACATTGCCTGCTATTTGAGGCTTCAATCCGGTTTCGACATAATCCTCTTCGTCTTCAAGCAGTATCATTTGTATTCTTTCTACCGAAACGAGGGCTTTGCCAAAGTCAGCTATAATGTTTCCCATTTGCCTGATTGGCCAAACTAACATCGTGACATAGGATGTAAATGCTACCAATACGCCCAGCGTAATCTCTCCTGATAGATTCAGGTAAACTCCATATACGAGTACCAGCCCTATTTGGGAAAAACACAAAAAGTCAGAAATAGACCAGTACCACGCCAAATCTGAAAGCAGTTTATAGGATTTATCCCTGTATTCCGAATTTTTCTCTCCAAAAACCTTGATTTGAGCGCCTTCAGCACCAAATGCCTTTACGACTCTTATGCCGCTTAGATTTTCCTGTATTACAGTTGATAATTCAGCTTCAGCCTCATCTGCAATCTCAAATCCACTTTGAATCTTCCTGAAGAAAAACCAGGCAAACAAGAAGATCACTGGCGTGAGGGATACAGCTGAAATCGTCATCCTCGGACTTAACCTCCACATCACATATACCGAGAATAAAACCATTAGCGCCACTTTTCCCGTTTCCACAAGTTGAAGCGCTAAAAATTTTTTTAATGTCTCCATATCGGAGGTAGCTCTTTGGATTAAATCACCTGTATTTGCATTCTTGTGATATGAAAAAGGCAGCCTTTGGATATGATTAAATAACCTGTCTCTGAGATTTTTTACAGTTCCCTCAGAAGCACTTGCGGATAATTTGCCTACAAAGTAGAGCAAAAAGCCTCTCAGCGCAGTGAAAACCACATACAAAAAGGCAAAAAACCAAAGATAGCCAGAAAGCGACTCTATCTTAAGCAGTTCCATGATTCCCGCCACTATAGGATTTTCGACATTAAGGTCCCCGATAGAATTGTCCACTGCTATTTGAAGAATCAGCGGGTTCACCAATGAAAACCCTACTGACAAGCCCATTAGGATTGCAGCTATCAAATAAGTTTTTTTATATCCTCTCATATAAGAAAAAAGGGGCAAAAGATTTTCCACGTTATCCTCCGTAATTTTATAGTTACAGCCATTCTATATAGTATATCGTATTACAAAAAATCATCTTTGGCGATAAAAAATTTGCCATAGAAGCGTTAAAATCACTTTTCTATGGCAAATAAACTTTATAGTCAGATTCCGTCATTCTGCTTTTTTTTAATTATCTTAAGCCTGAAAAAATCTTCCCGCTCTTTTTCGTCTATGGTATCAGTAATGAATTTAATTTGACCTTTCAGTCGAGGCAAATGAATCTTTTCCAGCGCATTGGCTCTTTTTTGAGTCTTTCTGATTTCCACAGAAAGTTTGTATGCCGCAGTCTCAACCCTTGCCAGTTCATAGGATAGGTACTTTACCTCATTAAGGGCAAAGATAGCGATATCCAATGATGGATTACTCCTGTAAAAACCGTACTGGGGCTTTATTTTTTCAGTTTTATTATAAATAACCTCGGGAATCTCGACTCCCATTACACTTTTAAAGCGTATTTGATAGTCCTCTTCCTTGTTGATTCCCAAAGTGACTTCTTCAAGGTTTGTAAGTCCCATGGTGATGCTTGTATGTTTAACCGCTTCATAGGCTTGATTGAATTTTTTTTCGATTTCGACTTCGATTTTTTTTGCGGCTTCTATAAGGCTCATCATTTCTTGAATCAAGACGGTCCTCTTTTTGTCCAGCAGCTCAAATCCTTTTTGAGAAAAATCCAATGCTCCTTTACTTTTGAGCAGATTTGCCTTTGTCGGTGTTATTTTACCCGGCATCCTCTCACCTTCAATCCTATTTATTAATAGTACTCTTCAACCAAAGCTGGATTAAGCCTGTTAAGCTCAGTTACAGGAAGAGTTCTTAAAATATCCCATCCCAGATCCAAGGTCTCATTCATTGTCCTATTTTCTTCGAATCCTTGAGCTATAAATCTCTCTTCAAATTGCCTGCCAAACTCTATATACTTTTTATCTATTTCAGTAAGATCATCTTCGCCGATTATTTGAGCCAATGCTCTAACTTCCTGGACTTTGGAATAACAGGCAAACAATTGATTTGCAAGGTCAGGATGATCCTTTCTAGTATAACCTTCTCCTATGCCGTCCTTCATTAATCTTGACAATGACGGGAGTATGTTTACAGGAGGGTAAAAGTTGTTTTGAAAAAGCTCTCTGCCCAAAACAATCTGTCCTTCCGTAATAAAACCTGTCAAATCAGGAATAGGATGGGTGATATCGTCATTGGGCATAGTGAGTATAGGCAAATATGTTATGGACCCTGGATTGTCTTTCAACATTCCCGCCCGTTCATACAAGGACGCCAAATCTGAATATAGATATCCTGGATATCCTTTTCTGCTGGGCACCTCTTCCCTTGCAGAAGAAACCTCCCGTAAAGCCTCACAATAGCTAGTGATATCGCTCATTACCACGAGAATCTGCATACCTTCTTCAAAAGCCAAGTACTCAGCAGCAGCCAAAGCACACCTTGGGGTGTTGATTCTCTCTGCTACCGGGTCGTCAGCATAGTTAATAAACATTACCACCCTGTCCATTGCATTTGCCTCAATGAAGCTTCTTCTGAAAAAATCCGCATCATCGTGCTTTACGCCTATAGCAGCAAATACTATCGCAAAATCCTCATTTGAGCCTTCACTCAACCTTGCTTGCCTAACGATCTGGGCTGCCAATTCGTTGTGGGGCATACCGTTTCCCGAGAATATAGGCAATTTTTGCCCCCTGATTAGAGTTATTAATGCGTCTATGCTCGAGATCCCTGTCTGTATGAAATCCCTAGGATATTTTCTGGCTACGGGGTTGATGGGTCTACCGTTTATATTGTATCTTTTTCTGCTATAAACCTCCCCTCCGATGTCGTCTGGTCTTCCCAGACCATCGAAAACCCTGCCCAGTATATCTTTGGATAAAGGCAGCTCAAACGCTTCGTTCTTAAATCTAATCGAAGAATTATCTGTGGAAAGTCCTGATGTGTTTTCAAAAACCTGTATGGTTACCTTGTCTTTTTCGAGACGAATCACTTTCCCTTTTTTTATCTCGCCGTCTTTGCTTTTAATATCTACGACCTCACCGTAAGCCACACCTTCTACGTTTGACATCTCAACAAGAGGACCTACGACTTTATCTATTTTTAGATATTCTTTTTTCAATTCTATCCCCTCTATTCAAGATATTTTTGGTTTAATTCGTCATAGTAAGTGTCTATCATAGAATTTATCTCATCTATCTTAGTCAGATCTTTATTGGGCACTGTATACTTCATTTTGATAAGCTCGTCAAATATTTCTCTGTTTTTTATCTGGGATATGGGTATGCTGAGAGCTAATGAACTTTTGCATTTTTCATACAGATGGTCTATTGCCTTAAGCATCTTGTACTGCTTTTCCAGTGGCACAAATGTGTCCTCTTTGTTGAAAGCATTTTGCTGCAAAAATCCCGCTTTAATTATTTTTGAGATCTCTAATATTATCCTTTGATCATCCGGAAGTACATCCTCCCCAACCAGCATGACGATTTCCAGAAGTTTGTTTTCCTTGTATAAAAGCTCCAGCATCTTATTCCTTAGAGGTATCGCCTCATCTGAAAGGTTCTCTTCGTACCAACCCTCCAACACCTTAAGATATCCGCTGTAGCTGTCAAGCCAGTTTATCGCAGGATAATGTCTGGCATATGCCAGTTCTTTATCCAATGCCAGGAATACATTTACGTACCTCTTAGTGTTTTCAGTGACCGGTTCAGAGAAATCTCCCCCCGCCGGTGAAACAGCACCAATTATGGTTACAGAGCCTTCTTTTTCACTCAATGTTTTTACATAACCTGCCCGTTCATAAAATTCAGCTACCCTCGAAGACAGGTATGCAGGATAGCCTTCTTCAGCAGGCATCTCTTCCAGCCTGCCCGATATCTCCCTTAGAGCCTCTGCCCATCTCGATGTAGAATCCGCCATTATAGCTACGTCATAACCCATATCTCGGTAGTATTCCGCCATGGTGATCCCTGTGTAAATACTAGCTTCACGGGCTGCCACCGGCATATTGGAAGTATTGGCGATGAGCACGGTTCTTTCCATGAGAGGCCGATTTGACTTGGGATCGATCAACTTTGGAAAATCTTCCAAGACTTCCGTCATTTCATTACCTCTTTCACCGCATCCAATATATATTATGATATCAGCGTCGGACCATTTAGCCAGTTGGTGCTGGGTCATGGTCTTACCGGTACCAAATCCCCCCGGAATAGCACATGTGCCCCCTTTTGCCAGTGGGAAAAACATGTCGAGGACTCTTTGTCCTGTAACAAGAAGCTTTTCTATTTCTTTTCTTTCTCTAACCGGCCTGGCATTTCTCACAGGCCATTCGTGATACATTTTTAATTCTATAGTCCTGTTTTTATTCTTAAGCACAACCAGAACGTCTTCGATTCTATATACGCCATCTGAAACTATTTTTTCCACCACACCGGCACAGCCTGGTGGAACCAACAATTTATGCTCTATCAATCCTGATTCTCTAACAGAACCGAAAATCTGTCCAGGTTCGAGTTGATCACCTTTTTTGACACTTAATTCCACTTGCCATTCTTTGTCTTCGTCCAAGGATATCATACCTATTCCTTCCGGTATGAAATTTTTGTTGATTTCATCTATCTTCAGCAATGGTCTCTGAATTCCATCAAAAATATTTCCTATCATGCCCGGACCCAGCTTAACAGAAAGAGGTTTACCTGTAGGGATTATTTCCTGTCCTAGTTTAAGTCCCTCTGTTTCCTCATAAACCTGCACGGTACCGGTCTCGCCATCTAAGATTATGACTTCGCCAATGAGCCTTTTCTCACCAACCATGACCATCTCCCGCATTCTAAATCCTGACATTTTCTCTCCCTTTATTACAGGTCCGTTTATCATTGTTATTTTTCCGTTAACGATCATTTTTAAAGTCCTCCTCCAACATCTCGTTGAAGATCAACCCGGTTTCATTCTGATATTCTTCCAGCCTAGACCGCAGGGTGTAATCTATTCTCTCCATATTATTTTCGCTTTCAATGATGAATCCGCCGATGCACCTATCATCCCCAGCGGCAACTCTAATTCTGGGATATGATTTCATCAGTTTTTCTGCAAATTCAATTCTGTCTTTTTCTTTAATATATATAACCGCATCTTGATTTAAGATGAATTCTTTATATATATCGATCATTTTAAATAGCCATTTTTCATAGGCTTCCGATTCTGCGAAGCCTTCTAGACTGCTTTCTATGCTATCTTCCAGATCCTCCAACAATCTGTTTTTAAGTTTAAACACCTTGTCCCTAGCTGTGATTTTAGCTTTGGAAACAACCTTTTGGCGCTCAAGCTCATGCTTCTTTTTGAGTTTAACGTTTCTGATCTCACATTTTTCCTTTGCTTTCAGCTCAGATTCTTTGATATTTTTTTCACTCTTTAATTCAGCCTCTTTAATTAAATTTTCAGCTTCATTAAGCTCTTTCTCGTATACATATTTGGAAAAGGTCCTGATTTTATCTTCAACTGTTATCACGGGTTCTCCTCCTGTCACAATCCGATGGATTCCTTTATATAGTTTGTTATTTTTTCCTTGTTATTGTCATATCCGTGCCTATCCGGTATGACAGTTATAAGCGGAAGGTCGTTTTTTTCTTTATGGAGTATCACTTCCTCTTTTATCCTGTGATAGATCTTTTCAGTCAAAAGAATAATTCCATAATCTTTACTTGCCGCATCCAAAAAAACAGCCTTTGCAGATTCAATGTTCTGGACATATGCACCTTCTATGCCTGCAAGTCTAAGACCTACATATGTATCCCTGTTATCGCTTATAAGATATGATTTCATTTCGATTACCTAAAGTGCCCCAAGAATCATGATGGAAATAACCAACCCATATATGGCAATCCCTTCAGCCAGACCCACATATATAAGCGTTTTTCCCAGCATTTTTTCATCTTCCGATATTGCTCCCAGCGCGGCTGATCCAACATTTCCAACGGCTACACCACTTCCTAGGCAAGCCAGTCCTGTCGCTAGAGCAGCCCCCAGATATCCAAGCCCTGCATTGCTGTCAGCACCCTCGGAAGCGCGGACTACATCTGGAATCAATATTAATACAGCCCCCATCATCATCGGAATGAACAATGATAAATTCATCTGTAAAAACTTCTTCAACTTTCTATTTTCAACACAACCCTTTTTAAGATAATAAACACCTGCTGAAATAGTTGCAAATATTATTATTACCGCACTGTACAAAATAAAATTCAACATTTTGTTTCCTCCTAGTCAATTATAATTTAGCCGGATCGAATTCGATTCCGCCGCCTTCAAAGTACTTGCTGAAAAGCTCATAATACTCAAGCCTCAAAACCTGAATTCCCACTATCAAGCCTTCGAGTCCTATTATGAATATATTTCCCAATATATAAATCGCTACGCTGCCGATACCGCTATCGATGAGCATTGCCAGCGACTCGAAAGCGATAAAAAGGCCTACATGGTTGAGTGCAAATGCCCCTACCCTTATAAATGAAAGGGTATTGCTGACAATGCTAAGCAGTATTTCAAATATCTCAAACACCCTCTCCACGACACTGGCTTCTTCGTGGTCTTCATTATCAGCATTTTTTAATTTCACCCATTTTGATATACTTTCTTTTAGAAAAAGTATCACTATTGCAGCAACAACTATTGATACCAGCAATTTCATCGACATGATTCTGTTCCCGGTTAAGGACGCTATAGCTATCATAAGAATACTGATATATAGAACCGTGCCTGTAATACCATTTTTACCCAAGGCAAAATTTGAATAGTTGCCTGCCTTGAAGCTATTTATCATTCCGTATGCGTATCCTACCAGTAGAAAAGCCACACCGATTATGATTGCTGTAATCAAGATGGTATTAATATGGTGAAAAGGCTTAACCCAAAGCGCTGGTATCAGTGTTTCAAAGCCAAATATGCTTCCATATACGAGGCCAAATACCATCGACGTTATTCCAAGCCTTTCTATGATTCCACCAAGCTTTATACCTTTAAGACGAATCAAAAGCCCTAATAGAAAGAGTACAAAGCCCTGCCCCAAATCTCCGAACATGAAGCCGAAAAATACCAGATACGTCAAGCTCAAAAACGGTGTTGGATCCAGCTCTTTATAAGAAGGCATACCGTACATTTTAATCATGAATTCAAATGGCTTGAACATCCAGTTGTTTTTTAGTTTCGTCGGGGGGCTCATGCCCGGGTCATTTACATCCTCGTTGAACATTATTATTATATCTTCAAACTGCGAAAGTTCTTCTACGATATGGTTTTTCATCTTACTTGGTATCCAGCCCGAGAAATAGAAATTCTCTTCGCTGAAGGCCATTAACTTCTTTATTTCCTCGATTCTCTTATACAGATTAAAAACATTATATGCGTAATTGCTTTCTTCTCTGAACCGTTCCTTGATTTTTTCAATTTCATTTTCTAAGATATCCACTTTTTCCTGGAAATCTCCTCTTTTTTTAACCAGCCATTTTATTATCTCCTCTGGTCTTTTTGGGTACTCCGGCTTTAGACCTTCTATGGTTTTAAAGCTTAACGACCTAAGCAACCTGTTTGTTTCTCTTTCCAAGTCTTTGGGAGATATTACCAAGTACACCTCATCATCATCATCGCTTCCCACATGAACGACTATTGCAGTAATGTTGCCGTAGTTTCTTTTAAGCCTTTGGACATTTTCCTTGCTTAAAGTTCCCAAAACATAATTGAAGTATTCCATATTGTTTATATCTTTCATGGCAACCCCTGCAGATTCCAGAAATCCGTAAGCCTTGATACTTTGGTCGATTTGACTTATATCTTCCTGATAAAGCTTTAGTATCTTATGCTTTTTGTGGAGGACATTATATATTTGATAAACGGATTTTACCACTTGATCGATGTCTATGTCTCCCTTTAGATATCTTTTGTCAATTTTAAACTCATCACCAAATATCTCCCTGATCAAACCAAGTTTTTTGACAAACTCATCACTGCTTCCAAATTTAATGCCCGATTCCAAGGATGAAAAACCCAGTATTTCTTTGATGTTTTTTTCAGTAACGTTGATGGTGAACCTGAAGTTGTCTATTTCGTTGTAAGCGTCCACTATTTGAACGTTTTCCATAAAAAGTATCTCTTTGACAAATGAATCGATATATTCATTTTTACCCACGACGTTCATCATCACCAGTTTTTCTATAGCCATCTACTCCACCACCTCAATTGTTCGTATTAAATACTTGGACGTCTCTGCAGGGGAAAGCTTGTACCGTATACACTCAACAAGGGATATTATATCTTTTACTTCAAATTCTAAAAGAAGTACAAATCCCATTATTCTGCCAAACTCCAGCACATGTTCACGATACAGCGACAAGCTTTTATAATAAAGGTATCGTTCGATCCTTCTTTCCATATAAAGATCCGTGTCATCTCCATGACTAAATAAAAAACCGTATTCGCTGTCTTTAAAGTAGTCTCTGAACTTGGAAGGCGTCAAATTATAAACCATATCCTTTATTTTAAAGAAGTTGTATTTATGTCCTCCATCCAATACAAAATTTAAAATTTCTTCCTTGGACATATCGTAAAATTTCATCGCCCTGTAAATCCATTCAAGATTGAAAAGATCTATGTTTCTGCCTATCAACTCCATTACAGGATTGTTTTTTGAATCGGGGAGCTTTTTGCCTGCTGCAGCAAGCTGACGAAAATAATACCTGTCAAGAACCATCTCAACATAAAAACTGAATTTTAAATCGATGTGATTTACATATGGAATAAGGATATCATAGTAGGGCGTGTCACTCAATTTATCCATCAGCTTGGCCAATGAATCTTGGCTTAAAAGCTCATTAAAATCAAGTTTCGAGAACGAATCTCTGGAAAGTATGTGACTTTCGATATTTGTTAACGAGCTTCTGCCGGCAATATATTCTATGACCAGCTTCAAATCTTCAGTTTCGTATTTTTTCATATAGCTCTTCATAAAACCTTTATATGGTTCATTCAAATAATGCAAGAGTTTCTCAAGAGATAATACGTTGTGTTTGTACAGTGCCCTTTCGATATCACCTCTGTGGACCTTTTGCCCCTTCATATCCCATAAAACACTCTTGTACTCCGTATGGTCATTCAGATAATCAAATATGCCCCTCACATCTGGCTGGCCCATCATACTCTTGAAATCATCCAGTGACAACATGTAAGATTTCATCCCGCCTATTTTGGCGCTGGCAGAATCCAATTGTTTTGACCCTATCATCTGAGTTTGCTCCCATTTAATATTTCTTTCACTATCCTGTCTCTAAGTGCTATCTTAGACTTGCTATAAGCTGCTTCTATTTTTTCACATTTCACATCAGCTTCGTCTAGAATCTTTTTTGCTTCCAGTCTGGCATTATTCATTTCTTCTAAATGTATTCTGTCCAATTTATTTTTGGATTCATCAAGCATGCTGTTTTCTATTTCTTTAATTTTTTCTTTTGTTGCTTCTTCAATGAATTTCTGCTTTTCCTCTGCCTCGTTTTTGACATCCTTTGCTCTCGTATCCATATCAATGATCTTATTTAAAACGAACTCTAATTCATTCATAAGCACACATCCTCTAAACTTTAAGTTTTGTTCTTAATCTAATACATTATTATACTCTTTATTTCAGAAACGTCAAACTATTTACCACATATTGTCATTACACTCTCATAAATTCGCATCATGATATCAAAGGAACACCAAAACTCTAACGACTAACGGCCAATAACTAAATAAGAATCAGCACCTCGGACACCGTCGGAAAGTTGATCAGTTTGTTGGTCAGGGAAAATGTTAATAAATTCAGAAGACTAATATTCACCCTTTCCACTTTCTGCTTTCCAACTGATTGCTATCAAAAGCAAGCTTTAACCCCATGGTTCTACATAAGAATCAGCACCTCGGACACCTTCGCTGTCCGAGTTCGTGGGCTTCGCCCAATATCAACCTGGCAGTTCATCGCATTTAAAGTGAACTTTATGCGCTGCCTAGATGTTTATTAACTCTGTCATATTAACCCTGTCATATTATGCAAGAATCAGCACCACGGACACCTTCGGTGCCCGAGTTCGTGGGCTTCGCCCAATATCAACCTGGCAGTTCATCGCATTTAAAGTGAACTTTATGCGCTGCCTAGATGTTTATTAACCCTGTCATATTATGCAAGAATCAGCACCACGGACACCTTCGGTGTCCGAGTTCGTGGGCTTCGCCCAATATCAACCTGGCAGTTCATCGCATTTAAAGTGAACTTTATGCGCTGCCTAGATGTTTATTAACCCTGTCATATTATGCAAGAATCAGCACCACGGACACCTTCGGTGCCCGAGTTCGTGGGCTTCGCCCAATATCAACCTGGCAAACAAACGTCTTTAAATCAAGCTTTAACCCCATTTGGTTGCCAGGTTGATGCTGTTTCTCAGCTTTGCACGCAAAAAGGACCCTTTCAAGTAAGGGTCCTAGATCATTTTTTCTGCTTGTATTCCTTTAAGAAATCTTCCAATCTGTCCAAAGCTGTTTTTAATTCTTCCAGTACGGGCAAGAAAACAATTCTGAAGTGGTCCGGTTTTTTCCAGTTAAAGCCTGTTCCTTGAACGACCAAGACTTTTTTGCTTTGTAAGAAATCCAACGCAAACTGCATGTCGTCATCAATTCCAAATTTCTCAACATCTATTTTGGGGAAGGCGTAAAATGCTCCTTTTGGCTTAGTACAGCTAATACCCTCTATAGAGTTCAATCTTTCATAAAGATAGTCCCTCTGAGCCAACAGTCGTCCACCAGGCTTTATCAAGTCGTTGATGCTTTGATATCCCCCCAAAGCTGTTTGTATTGCATATTGAGCAGGCACATTCGAACATAGCCTCATAGATGAAAGCATGTTAAGTCCTTCAATATAATCAACTGCGCTCATTTTATTGCCTGTCAAAACCATCCACCCGACTCTGAATCCAGCTATCCTGTGAGATTTTGAAAGCCCGTTGAATGTGATGCATAATACATCGTGAACAAGTGTGGACATCGGAGTTGAAACAATACCATCGTATGTTATCTTGTCATAAATTTCATCGGCAAAAACTACTATCTTGTGTTCGTGGGCAATCTTGGCAATCTGTTCCAGTAGCTCCTTTGAATAAACAGCCCCTGTTGGATTGTTTGGATTTATAATTACTATTCCCTTGGTTTTTTCTGTAATTTTTGATTTGATGTCCTCGATATCCGGATACCAGTCCGCTTCTTCATCGCAAATATAATGAACCGGTCTGCCACCTGCCAAATTTACTGAAGCAGTCCATAAAGGATAATCCGGTGCAGGTACCAAGATTTCGTCTCCGAAATCCAATAGAGCCTGCATGGACATGGTTATCAACTCACTGACTCCATTACCTATGTATATATCATCCAATGAAATATCCATAACATTTTTGTTTTGATAATGCTGCATTATAGCCTTCCTTGCAGGGAATATTCCCTTTGAGTCACAGTACCCTTCGGCGCTCTTTAAGTTTATTCTTACATCATGGATTATCTCATCCGGTGCGAACAGGTCAAAAGGGGCTGGATTTCCAATATTCAGCTTAATTATATTTTCTCCATTGCTTTCCATGATCGCACTTTGTTCCATTACCGGTCCTCGTATGTCATAACATACGTTTTCAAGTTTTTTGGACTTATTGATATGCTTCATCTTCCCATCTCTTTTCCATAGTCGATTTTATCCACTATTATAACAGAAACATCTGAATAAATGATTATACAAGATGTAAACTTTTAATTTATTTTCTTATAATCTCTATCCGATATCCGTCTGGATCTGTTATGAAATAAAATTTTGCAGGCGATCCTGGAAGCCCGCTGAGTTTTGTCACTTTATACCCTTTTTCTTCATGAGTTTTATGTGACCCCTCTAAATCCTCCACTACCATTGCAATGTGGCTGTATCCGTCTCCTATAGTATAAGGCTCTTCTCTGTCGTAGTTATAAGTCAGCTCGATTTCATGGTTGTTATCTTCATCCGCCAGGTATACAAGAGTGAATCCATGCTCCGGAAAATCCTTCTTTTTTACTATCTTCAATCCTAACGCATTTTCATAAAATTCAACGGAAGCCTCCAAGTTCTTGACTCTTATACAAGTATGTACGAATTCATATTTCATTCAAATCACCTTTTTCTATATTTTTAATCCATTTTAACACATTAAAATAACTGTGTAAAACTTTCATAATACTTTAATTGAAAACAGGTTTTTATGTCATGCCATTAACATTGCCAAGGCTATTCTTGCCTGCTTTTTTTGGGCAGCTTGTCCACAAGCTGTCTGGCGCTCCTACCTGATTTTGACGCTCTTGCAATTTTCCATTCATTGGCAATCTGCATCAATTCCCTTTCCGACAAATCTATTTGGCTCTTATGAGCCATAGTCTTGACCATTGTGGTGTACAATTCGTCATTTGGCTGATTATAGTAAATAGTTATTCCAAATCTATCGAATAACGACAACTTTTCACTTACCGTCTCATTGCCGTGGATGTCTCCGTCTCTTTCAGAGAACTTTTCTTTTATTAGATGTCTTCGGTTGGATGTTACATATATCAACAAGTTGTCAGGTTTCGTTTCGAAGCTGCCTTCCAGCACCGCTTTTAAGACCTTATATTCTGTTTCAAAATCCTCAAAAGAAAGATCATCTATAAACACTATAAATTTATGCATCCTATCCCTTACTGTTTCTATTATAGATGGGAATAATTTAAACTGATCTTTCTTCATTTCAATAACCCTTAAACCTTCATGCTTATATTCGTTTAATAGCGCCTTCACGGAAGAAGATTTCCCCGTACCTCTATCTCCATAAAGCAAAACATTGTTGGATCGTTCTCCCCTTAAGAAAGACTCCGTGTTTTCTCTTAGGGTTTTTATCTGACTCTCGTAACCAATTAAATCTTTAAACTCGACCTTGTCATAGTTTACAACAGGTTTTAATAGATTATTATCTCCAATCTTAAATACGTGATTATTTTGATAGATCCCTCTCCCCTTTTCGCTGTATAATTTTCTAAAATACTCTCCAGTCCTAAATTTGTCATTTTCCCAATAACTGCAACTTCCTTCTAGAACGGAATTTATAGTGATGCCTTCCATGCCCAGTTCTCTTTCTAATAGCTTCCAATCGAATTTCGTATTAGCTAGCACTATATCTAAATCCTCGAGTACAATTTTATATAGACCCTCAGGTATATCGCTTCCTCTTTCACAAAGCCTAGAAAAAATATTTTCATCTTCACTGACTAGCTGAAGAAGAAACATTTTCCACAAATCACGTCCCGCTAGTCCTTCAAAGTGTTCTAAGAGCATATTTTGGAGCTTAAAGTAATGCTTTAGAGCCTTTTTCTTGGATTTTGATTCTAGCATTTTCATATACGACATAATTATCTTATTTTTCAATATGCATCTGTACACTATCAGATTTTGCAAGCTTTTCATCCGGCTCCCCCTTTTCTCCTATTAGTAACATTATATCAATGACATCTGATATGTGCCAATCCAATATTAATTTCCAGATAATTTGTATTTAATGAATCTCTAATCTTAATGGTTTATATTAAAATCATGGAATGGAGGGAGTTAAATGAATTCAAGATTATTTAAATCAAGAAAAGACAAAATGATACTAGGTGTTTGCGGAGGAGTAGCTAAATACATGCAGATAGATGCTTCCATAATCAGGATCCTATGGGCGATAGCCGCTCTGTTCTACGGAAGCGGAGTACTGCTATACCTCATAGCCGCTTTTATACTTCCATATGAAGATGAAATCGACGGAATTATTGATGAATCCAAGAATGGCGAAGCTGTTGAAAATGACGAAAATCAAAAGAAGGTAATTGGAACAATCTTGATAGCAGCCGGGTTGTTGCTTCTATTTAGAAATTTCAGATTTTTCTTTGACATGGATATTATCTGGTCAGGCCTTTTGATATTACTGGGCTTTGCATTGGTCTTTAAAGAAAGGGGCAAAAACAAGTGAAGAACAAAAACATCTTTTTAGGAATTATACTTATTATAGTAGGAGGCCTATGGTTTTTGAACAACATCAACCTTTTCGATTTCTCGGTAAGATACCTGTTCAACGCATTTTGGAAGCTCTGGCCTTTAATTATTGTAGTAGCCGGAGCTGGATTGATATTGAACAATAAAACTGCAGACAGAGCCCTGTGGCTGGTTTTTTTCCTTGTGATAATAGGTTATGCGTTTTTTTTACAATACGGCAATCCCTTTTCCAATAACATCGACGGAAATATAACAGACAATAGAAATAACATACAAGACAATCGCTATTATCCCTTAAGCTCAGAGGACCAAAAGGGCAACTTGAACTTGAATATAGGTGCAACTAGATTTACGGTAACGGCCATTGAATTCGACAATCTGATCGAAGTAGATTCTAACATTGAAAATCTGAGAATCGATGTAACCGATAGCGGAACACATACCGCAGCCAACATAAGAAACAGCGGCGATTTGATGAACATAGGCGGGGTTTCAAACAACACTTTGGATGTTTTTATAAACAATACAGTGCCTTGGGATTTAAAAGTCAACTGCGGAGCTGTTGATGGAAGCATGGACCTGTCGGAAATAGCCTCGGAAAATATTGACGTAAGTATTGGTGCTGGAAAACTAGCTTTGACCTTAGGAAACAATGCTAGTAATCAGAATTTAAAGCTAAATGCCGGAGTTTCTGAAATTGAGATTCATATACCAGAAAGTTCCGCTGTGAAAATAAGCTTTAAAGGCGCCCTTAACTCCACAAACATAGACAGCCTAGGTTTGTCGAGACAAGACAATACCTATGTATCTGATAACTTCGACTCAGCTGAGAATAAAATTGAAATGGACATTGAAATAGGTTTGGGAAAACTAGATTTTGAGTTTTATTAAAACTAAGGCGAGAATTAACTCGCCTTTTTAATTTTGTATTCCTTACCTGTTTTTTTGAAAAAAACCCTTCTTCACTGCATGCTCCAATACTTTTTTAACGTCTATTCTTTTAGGTCCGTGTCTTCGAATCACAAATCCAAGTGTATCACCTTCCGAAAACACAACTGTTCTTTCACCATCAAGTGCCAAGGTTCCTTTATGGTCAGATTTATAAACATACATCTGATCAAGGGACATCTTTATTGGATTCCCCACGCTTATTGCAGTCATTTTCCCTGGGCTGAAAGGAACAAGCAACCTTTTATCTTCTCCTTTCATAGACATCCTAAAACCGAAATCATCTTCAGGATAACAAATAGTATCTACTCCGATAGCTGATGAAAACCCTATCGCAGATGGATGGGATCTGGTGACAATAACTTCCCTGATCTCATTTATATCCCACAAGGCCCTGCTCCCCACAAACCTGTTGTCTGTTATTGCAGCATCCACCAAAGCTACATCCTCATGACTTCCATTGACATATATGTCTATTGCCTTATCTATATTGACATATGCAGAATTTTCTCCAAATTGACAATACGCAGCAGCAGCCATCCCTGCAACGGTTCCCTCTAGGAACTCCGGATATACATTATTAGTCCCTGTGGAAACAGATATTATTGGAACCTGAGTATGCGTCTTGCCTAAAAGCCTGCTTGTGCCATCTCCTCCCAAAACAATGATGCAATCAACCTTGAGAGACTCCATTTTTTCCGCCGCCCTTACCGTATCTTCCCAGTTATTCTTTAAGAAAATATCTAAAACCTCAACTTCGGCTTTCAGCTCTTCGTTTAATTCAAGTGTACTTCTTATTGTAGAACCAATGTTGTAGGGATCCGGCATAATATAGATTTTTTCGACACCTAAGTCTTGAGCTCCCAGTATCATCCTTTCTACCATATTGGCTTTTTCATTGTTACCAATTGTTATTGCATAAGAAAACAATCTCCGTATATCTTTCCCTGAATTGGGATTGGCAATAATACCAATTTTCTTCAAATCATCGACCTCCTGATGTATTATTAATTTTGCATATAATATCTTGATACCCATTGGTTCAAATCTTTAATTATAATTCTTTTTAATGATATAATTGTATTATATCAAACAACCAAGGAGGATTATATATGTTTTCTACCTTCAATCTAACTAGTAAAGACAATTACAAACTATCCGGATATAAATGGTCTACCGAGAATAAAATCAAAGGATCTGTAGTTATAATACACGGCATGGCAGAACATGCTCTGCGATATGAGGACTTTGCATTTTTTTTAAATTCAATGGGATATCAAGTATACTCTATGGATCTTCGAGGTCATGGGGAAGATGCCCGTCTCGCTACCCCCGGATGGTTCGCCAGTGAAAACGGATGGTTTCTATGCATCGATGATATCAAAGCTTTAATCGACTACGTACAAAAACAGGAAGAGGCAGATAAAATATGCCTTTTGGGGCACAGCATGGGTTCATTGCTTGTAAGAAGCTATCTTATCAAATACTTAGATTCGAGAATTGACAAAGCTGTGCTCTCAGGAACGACGGCAGGACTTCCGCGCTATAAATTGCACCTGGCAAGGCTGCTGTCTAATGTCGCCTGCAAAATGGCGGAACCTAAAAAGCCATCCCAGCTGATGGACAAGCTTATATTTGGAAGCTACGCCAAATCAGTGACCGGCTATAAAACCAAATTTGATTGGCTTACCTGCGACGCTGAAAAGGTTGATAAATATATCCGCGATCCACTCTGTGGATTTGTATGCAGCTCACAATTTTATAAAGATCTTATCGAGGGAACTCTCTATTGCAATAAGGACACAAACTTAAATAAAATTAATGCCTCAACCAGACTGCTAATAATATCAGGGTCTGAAGACCCCGTAGGCAGATCCGGAAAAGATATTGATATTTTATGCCAAAAAATAAGCCCTGTCGTAAAACAGGGCAGTGTAGACACTATTGTTTATAGCAATATGCGCCATGAAATAATAAATGAAATCGATAATGTGTCAGTATACAAGGATATACTGCAATTTATTGATGTTAACTATTGATAAAACTGATACCTATCGCTCCTGGTCCCGAGTGTGTTCCAACTATGGCTCCAACCTGTGATTCTATTATCTCCTTAGGTTTTAAGGTTCCCTCTAACAGCTCTTTAAGCTCATTAAGATATCCTTCTTCTGAAGCATGCACGAGATAAACTGTTTTGTCTGTCAGGTCGTAGTTATTGCTTCCCAACCAGTCCTTGATCCACTTAAGGGCTTTTTTTCTACCCCTGACTTTGTCTTTAGGGACCAACTTACCATCCTTAAGCTCCAAAATTGGTTTTAGCTGTAGCATGCCTCCAATAAATGCAGCTCCCGCTGTAAGCCTGCCTCCCCTTTTCAAGTATTCAAGCGTATCAATAACAATAGCAGATTCCACTTTTCCCTTTATGGCCTCTATATGCTCTACAACATCAGCTGCCGGCTTGCCTTCAGCTGCTTTTAGGGCTGCTTCATAAACCAGAAGCGACAGTCCCAAGCTAACTGATCTGGAGTCAATTAAGTGAATCCTCTTTCCCTTGTCCTCCAATGATTCTTTGGCGATGACTGCTGAGTTGAAAGTGCCGCTTAATTCAGAAGATAAAAACATCCCGATGATATCATCACCTTGATCTAATATTTCATTGAAGACCTCCTCGAATTCTGCTGGATTAACCTGAGATGTAAACGGATTTTGAGTAGTGCTCTTTAGTTTTTCGAAGAACTCATCCGATGTAATTTCATACCTATCCTTGTAGCTTTCCTCTTTACCAAAATTCACCGTCAAGGGTACGACTTTGATGCCAAACTTTTTTTCAATATCTACATTAAGATCACTAGCACTGTCTGTTACTATTCTAATACCCATTTTGAACCACCCCTCTAATTGTTATAATTTGTCATGAAATAATCTATTAGATTATTTAAACCTTTCATTAAAGCCCTCTCTTCAGATTTACTTAAGTTCTCGACAATCTCATTTATCATGTTGTCGTGAAACTCTTGATGCAAACTGAATATTTTCCTGCCTTCATCTGTAAGTGCTAAAAAGACAACTCTTCTGTCCTTGGTGCTTCGCTTTCTTTTGACGTACTCTTTTTTCTCCAAGTTATTTATTGCCTTTGTCAAAGTACCTAAAGTGACGTTGAGCTCTCCTGCCACCCAACCCATAGTTTGATCTTCTTTTTTTCCAATTGCATCTATGACGTGAATCTCGTTTATAGACAAATCTTTGCATCCCACTTCTCGTAAAAATTTTTCTTCTGACTTTAACACCAGATTGAATAAAAGAACTAAGGCGTTGTTTAATATCGATTTGACTTCATCCATTTGATTCCTCCAAATACTTTGATTATCAAATTATATTCTATACAATATTGATTTTTTTTTCAACATATAAAATAATTCAACCTCCATATTGGGCAAAGTTTCAAATTTCTTGACATAATACATCAATAATTGATACAATGTCTTTACCCCCCCACACAGGGGATGCGGATTGGAACTTAAGGAGGTTAATATGTCTCACGATAAAATGTACCAAATCAATTTATTAAAAACTGCAAAAGGTCAAATAGACGGAATCATAAAAATGCTTGAAGATGGCAGGTACTGCATCGACATATCAAATCAGATTATAGCCGTACAAGGCTTGCTTAAAAAAACCAACCTAGATGTGCTTGACAACCATATTAAACACTGCGTCAAAGAAGCAATCAAAGAAGGTAACGAAGATGCAAAGATCAAAGAATTGACTCAGATTCTAGATAGACTTATAAAATAAAAAGCACACCTCAAAAATATTTTATAACTTTTGGGGTGTACTTGACAATTTAGGGTAATCTCACATTGCAGCATAACAAATGTCTAATATATTATATTCGACTTGTCTACAAATGAAGAAACTGCCTGCAGTTGAAAAAAATCTCCCTTGAAATATGTAATCCCCCATCCAATGGGTTTGTTTCCCTCGTCCAGGAGCTTCTGCTCTATGACCATTACCGGTTCGGTATCTTCGATGCCTAAAATCCCTTTTAATTTTCCATCAGGCTTTTGAACTTTTATTTTAAGTTCTTTATTTATTGCAAACAACGATTTTTTTTTGGAGACTATCTCCGGAAATGTTGCGTAGTGTATCTCTTTTTCCACGATGGGCATCCCTCTATAGTATGGAATATATTTAATGTCATATGCCACCGGATTTCCTTCATTTATAAAGACTCTTCTTATTAGCACAACTCTCTTATTTTCCGGAATCTGAAGATTGAAGATTATCTCAAGGGTCGGCTTCACAATATTTACATCCAATAACTGAGTATCCTCAATGCTCCCCTCTATGGAATTCATCTCGTTGAAGTAAAGGATATATTTGTCTTGGTTTGGTTCATTGACAAAATTTCCTTTCCCGGGAACAGAGTATATATAACCTTCACTTGCTAATACGGTTAGACTTTTTCTCACGGTCATCCTACTTACATCGTATTCTTCACAAAGAGCGTTTTCGGATTTTATCATATCTCCTGGCTTTATCTCCCCTGAATTTATCTTGGTTTTAATATTTTCTACGATTGTTAAGTAAATCGGTGATCCCATTTTTTATCTCCTCATCTATCTTTATTCATCCATTTTTTACACATCTTCAGACCTTCCGTGGCATTATTGGCAAATGCATCTGCCCCTATGTATTGGTAGGCATCTTCGTTCAATAAATTTCCTCCTGCTATTATCTTCACATTGTTTCTCAGTCCCGCTTTTTCAATGGCATCTACAGTCTCCTTCATGCTGCTTATCGCCAAAGACAATACTCCGCTCATTCCAACTATTTTTGCATTTGTTTCCCTTATTTTCTGCACAAAATTAACAGGATCCACATCGACACCCAAGTCATGTATGACAAACCCTGCTGAAGTGGCAATATCAGCGAATATATCCTTTCCTATATCATGAAGATCTCCTTTGACGGTTCCCAGCACGATATCTCCTATAGAATTTTTTTGAATTATACTTTTGTCAAACTTCATTTCTTCTAAATCAAGTATTTCACGAAAAATAATTCCCGCCATTATAAGATCAGCAATGAAATATTCACTTTCTTCATAAAGATTCCCTACGTTATCCATCCCCCTTTGAAAAACAGCAAGTATCTCCTCAGGCGTGACTCCTTTTTTTAATTCTTCTTTGACCATCTTTTTAACTTTGTCCTCGTTTAAATCTGTAATTGCCTTTATAAGTGCTTCATTCATCCTTTAACCCCCAAAACAGCTTATTAAAAATCCTATAAATTATTGTATTTTCTTAATTCTTGTTATTGATATCGTTTAACTGCTACAAATATTATTCTATGATTTAAATGTATATTTTGTCAATTGAATATAGTTCCCTAAAAAAAGACTCCTATTAGAGCCTTTTGAACATTTCTGTCAAGCAAACTTGATATACGTGATTTTTTATAGCACCAACAATAACTTATTTAGAAAATTTTTCATATTCATTTTTGTCTCCATTACATTTTTAATATTGAGGAGTCTTATACTTGTTTATTATACCAACTTTGTACATCCTTGTATATACACGTTCGGTTCTTCTTAACATTTGATTATCTCTTCGTCGGTTACTAGATAATCAACTCCAACATCGTGTTCGTCGGTAGGAAGGTCATTAAGCACAAATTCCTTATAAGCCGGACAAACCGTTGAAGTATCACTTCTTTTTTCAGACAAAAGCCTGTCATAAAAACCCCCGCCATAGCCTAGTCTCTTACCTGACCAAGTAAATGCCAGTCCCGGTGTAATTATTAAATCAATGTCCTTAATATCAACCACAACCGCTTTAGTTTTTGGTATCTCAAGAATTCCGTATTTAGTTTTTTTAAACCCCTTTGGAAATTCAAATGTTTTCGCCAGGATCAAAGTTTTATTCTCATTGTTGCATATTGGAGTTATAACAGTTTTGCCTTCCTTTAATGCATCAATTATGAAATCATGAGTGTTTATTTCATTCATGAAACTAACATAGATCATTATTACATCGCTTTTTTGATAGATATCCATCTTTTTAATAGTACCGAAAATCCTCTTGCTTATATTTTTTACATAGTTGCTGTCAAATCCAGTTCTCTTGTTGATGATTTGTTCCCTTAATGACTTTTTATCCATATTTGATCGTCACTTTCTTTATGATATTTCATCCATAGCTTCATTAACAAGCTGGTCAGCTCGGTTATTATAAGTATTGTCGCTATGTCCTTTCACCTTTATAAACTCCACATCGTGTTTTGATACCAGCTCATATAATTCAATCCAAAGCTCTCTGTTTTTCAGCTCGCCACTTTTTCCCCTTGTCCAATTCTTTTTCTTCCATGAATCAACCCAATTTTGATTGAATGCATTAACGACATAAGCGGAGTCACTGTAAATTTTTACCTTGCATTTTTCCTTTAGCAGCTTTAGGCCAGTTATTACTGCTAAAAGCTCCATTTGGTTGTTTGTAGTATTTTTAAATCCTTCCTTGACTTCTTTAACATATCCCTTAGATGGGTACATCAGCACGGCACCAATTCCACCAACATTGTCTATTGAAGAATCATTCCCCCTGCAGCCTCCGTCGGTATATATTATTACTTCTTTCATTGCTTCAACTCCGCTTCGTTATTTATGTTCATCTTCTTTAATTTTGTTCAGATATGCATTTACCGCTTGTAGGTAATGGAGTAGAAATACTCCTTCCCTTTTTATTTCGAATTGGGTGTCCAAGACTTTCCATGAAATTGACTTTCTTCCGCCATGCCTAGACTTGTCCCAGTAATACTTTATATCTTCAAAGGGTATCAAAAAATATCTATCAATCTTTGAAAAAAACACTATAATATATGATAGTCCACTTTGCTTTGCAAATTGCTCCATGAATTCGATCTGATGACCGTGGATGTTGGAGATGGGGAGACTGTCCCTGCTGGTTTCTTTTACATCGAAGCAAACTGGAATCCCCTGAATATTCCCCATATAATCGACTGTACTTTTCTGATCGAAATATGCTAATGTAATCACGCCTTTTTGCTTATCCAGTTTTATCGGCTTAATGGACGTGGGCAGCTTCTGAATTACTGCAAGCCCACATCGCAAATATTCTTCATTTGTTAGGTTTACAAATTCTTCAAGAGTACTGCCTCTGAGTCCCCTGCTGTTCCAGTAAGGCATTATATCACTCTCCTAATGAATCATTTATTATTTTCACATATTTATCAGGAAATGGTGCTGAGATTTTCAAACTTTTCCCCGAACTGAAGTAATCATCTATAACCACTTTGCTATTATGCAGCATCTGACCTTCTATTTTATATTTTTTATAAAAATAATCGTTAGTTTTCCTGTTGCCATATTTCATATCTCCAACTATTGGCTTTTTTATATAGCTTAAGTGAGCTCTGATTTGATGTGATCTTCCAGTTACCAATTCTATTTCAGCCAAGGTGAAGTCTTGTCCCATCTTAATGGGTTTTACTATAGTCTCTACGTATTTTGATCCTTCCACATAAGTCTCAAAAATCTGAGATTTGTTCAATCGATTGTCTTTTAGAATATAACCTTTTAAATCCATAGCATCTTTTATGCAGCCATCGATAAATGCCAAGTAAATTTTTTTTATCTTGTGGTCGGCAATTTTTTTATTAGTCTCCATCAAAGTCTTGTTGTTTTTAGCAATTAAAATTATACCGCTGGTGTTCTTGTCAAGGCGATTGCAGCACGCTGGTGCAAATGTTATTTCCTTTTTCGGATCATAATCGCCTCTATTAACAAGATACCTCTTAGCCATTTCTACAACGCCATTTTGATCCCCATGAGTTAAGGTCCCTGTCTTTTTATTTATTGCCAATAAATTTTCGTCTTCATACAGGACATCATTATCACTGATTATATCTTGTTCGCAATTTTTTCCCAAATAATCCCCGTCTTTTACCGAGAATTTATCCACAGTGGCTTCAGCGAGATAAATGCTGACAACATCACCTTCTTCCAGCCTGTAAGAAGGTGATGTTTTTTTTCCGTTTACTTTTATATATTTTTTGCGAATGGATTTGAGTACAAACCCCTTACCAGCTTGCTTCAACAACTTACCCATAAACCTGTCCAGTCTTTGATTTTCTTCGTTCTTTGTAATATTTATTTCTTTCATTGCCCTATTTTGCTTGATACCAGTTTTCTCCCTGAGATATTTCCACTGTCATGGGAACTTTCAAACTGGCTGCTCCTTCCATTTTATCTTTTACTATTGCTTTCACTTCATCAACTTCTTCCAGGGGACAATCGATCACCAGCTCATCATGCACAGTCAATATTAATTTGGCATCTGATTTTTTTGTCTTAAGCTCTCTGTATACGTCAATCATAGCAATTTTAATTATATCCGCTGCGCTTCCTTGAATTGGCGTATTCAAAGCAAGTCTTTCTCCGCTTTTTGCAATCATAGCGTTTCGTGAATGTATCTCTGGAAGGTATCTTCTTCTGCCAAACAATGTTGTCACGAATCCTTTGTCCTTAGCTTCTTTAACGATATTTTTCATATAATCCTCCACCTTGGGATATCTTCCGAAATACCTGTCTATATAATCTTGTGCCTCTTTTCTGGATATCCCCAGATCTTGGGATAAGCCATATGCTTGTTTTCCGTAAATAAGTCCGAAGTTTATGGCTTTAGCATATACCCTCTGAGTTGATGTGACATCTTCTATTTCCACTCCAAAAATTTCAGATGCAGTTCTTGTGTGTATGTCTTCCTCATTTATAAATGAACTTATGAGAGTTTCGTCACCGGAAATATGGGCCAAGATTCTCAATTCAATCTGTGAGTAATCCGCATCGATCAATACTTGATCTTTTTTCGAAGGAATAAATACTTTCCTGATTTTTTTTCCTATCTCTATCTTTACAGGTATATTTTGCAGATTTGGATCTGAACTGCTGATTCTTCCCGTGGTGGTCAATGCCTGGTTGAACGTTGAATGTATCTTCTCAGTTTTGAAGTTAATTATCTGCTTGAATCCTTTGACATATGTCGAGCTGAGTTTGGATACAGTCCTATAGTCTAAGATGTGGGTAATAACCGGATGCTTTCCTTTTAGCTTCTCCAAAACTTCAGCATCTGTTGAGTATCCTGTCTTAGTCTTTTTAACCACAGGTAGCATCAACTTCTCAAATAACACTTCACCCAATTGTTTTGGCGAGTTTATATTGAACTCTTGTCCCGATAAAGAATAAATTTCTTTTTTAAGGTTCCCCAGCTTTTCGTCAAATTCCACATCCAGCCTGTCTAACTCTTCCAAATCAATTCTGAAGCCTTCATGTTCGAAAAAAGCCAATACTTCTGTCAGCGGCAGTTCGATGTCTTTGTATAGGCTTGCCATTGCGTACTCCTCAATCTGGGGGGCTAAGAGCCTCCTTAAGTCCTCCATCAAATCCGCATGAGTACACATCGTAGTCATTGCGATTTCTCGTTCCAAACTATCAAAGGTTTTTTTTGATTTTCCTTTTCCGTACAGCTCCTCATCTGAGATTATTTCTTTGTTTAAATACTTCGATGCCAGATCATTCATTTTGTATCTGTTATCGGAAGGATCTATAAGATAAGCGGCTAAATAAGCATCAAATTCGACACCTTGAAGATTAATGCCTTGTTTTAACGCCCATGAATAGAGCCTTTTAAAGTCATGACCTATTTTTTTAATGTTCTCTGATTCAAACACTTCCTTAATGTTCTGGGCAATTTGATCTTCACCGAATATATTTGACGAAATATAATAACAATTGCCTTCAACTGATACTGCAATCGCTTTTAAAAAACTTTCATAATCTCTTTCCGCAACGTATGCAATATAAATCTCTCTGGCTTTTTTCATTACAGTTATTGCCTCTTGCAGCAGCTTGTTATCTGTAACTTCTGTAATTTTATTGGTATTTATTTTTTCATTTTCCTGATTAGGGGAATCACTTCCTGCAATTTTTGCAACTATTGAGAAGCACTCAAGCCTTTCAAAAAAATCAACGACTTCTTTAGATTTATAATTCAACGTTTCATATTCTCCGATATTGAACTCCAGAGGCACATGGGTAACTATTTCTGCCAAGTGCCTACTTAAAAAAGCATTTTCCTTATCATTCAGAAGCTTCTCCTGCATTTTGCCTTTTATTTCGTGGATATTGGCATAAACGCCCTCTATATCACCATACTCTTTTATCAACTTTATGGCTGTCTTTTCTCCAATACCTGCTACGCCCGGTATATTGTCTGACTTATCCCCCATCAGTCCCTTAACATCTATAAGGTCTCTGGGAGATACTCCATACTGATCCATTATCTTTCCTTCGTCGTATATCTCAACTTCACTGATGCCTTTTTTTGTATACAACACCTTTATATTTGGATCTATCAGTTGGAACGAGTCTCGGTCTCCTGTCAAAATGTCGACTTCAATTCCACTTTTTGAACAAGATTTCGAGATTGTGCCAATTAAATCATCCGCTTCATAGCCAGGCAGGGATATTTTTTTAATATCCATAAGCACCAGCATTTCCATAACTAAATCTATCTGTTTCTCCAAGTCCTCAGGCATGAGCATTCTTCCCGCTTTATAGTTTTCGTAAGAATCATGCCTGAAAGTTGGCTTTTTCTCATCAAATGCAACACCTATATAATCCGGATTATAGTTTTCTAGAATATTAATTAAAATATTTGCAAAGCCGAAAATAACATTAGTTGGAATGCCGTCTTTAGTTGCCATAGGCCTTACTCCATAAAATGTCCTGTATATTAAACTGTAACCGTCAATTATAATCATTTTTTTTGGTTCCATAATTCACCCTCTTCTCTAAATTTATATCCACTATAGTTTAACACATATTATAACATTTTAAGCTTATAATATTCAAAATCCTTCGCCCACAAGGCGAAGGATTCAAAATATCTATTTTTTATACTTACTCAATAAAATTCTGACAATATAAGCCGTTCCAAGTGCCACTACAGCAAATGGCATTAACCTTACAATCATTATAGATGCATCCACTATCAGCTTCAGAAGATAGTTAACAGACTGTATAAAAGCTTCCCTGATTCTTCTCCCAAAGTCTTCAAACGGCGTTTGAACCTTGCTTGTAGGCAATGTCCTTTCATAGATATTGATATTAATTGTAGAATATGCAACTTCTTTATCCCAGTTCTTTAGCATAGTCGATCTATGGTTTATTTCCCTGCGCACTCTTGTCAGCTCGGACTCTATCGACAGCATATCATTTATTGACTCAGCCTGTGACAGATAATCAAGCAACCTTTCTTCCTGAATTAAATAGCTGTCCAGTTCCCCCTCTATATCTTGGTACTGTTGTGTTATATTTGTAGAAGCAATGCCCGATCTCATCGCATCTCCATAGCTTTCTATTTCCTTCATCGTTTCAGAAAATCCCTCAGAAGGCACCCTGACTATCATATACCCCGCTTTTTCACTTCTTTCGGCAGCCACATCATAGTAATTTGCGCTCGCCTCCTGAATGAATCCACCTTGACTAAGCACTAATGTGCTTATCCTGTCCGCTGTTTCTTTATAATCTTCAGTATAAAGGCTGATATTCCCTCGATAGACTATTTTTGAAACATCGAACTCTCTGCTGATTTCAACGTTTTCAGCAGCCGATTGATTCCCACCGTCGCTGTCTCTAGCGATGTCTTCTTGAGGCGCATCTCCCTCCCATTGTTCCGGAGATTCGAAGCCGGGATATCCGCTTCCTGAGTCTGACGCTGAGTCATCGCTTCTTCCCATCATAAATAGATTGCTAAGAGTGGTTCCTGCTATAGCCAAAACTATTATAAGCCCGGCAGCATATGGAAGGTATTTTTTCATTTTAGGCATTCTATTTTTAATGCTTTTCATATTGTTTTCAATTTGTTTTTTATCCTTATCTTTGAGCTCGTGAACCACCATGCCATCTAAAACCGCTTTATCTGCCATCAAATCTTGATAATAGCTGCTACATTCTTCACATGATTGCAAGTGATGATCAAGCTCTTTTTTTTCATCCCCACTCAAGTCTTTGTCAACATCTCTGCTGATCAAGTCTATATATCTTTCATGATCCATCTTTGTTACCTCCTTCATAAACATTCAGACTTTGGAGACAACTTCTTAACTTATATCTGCCTCTGCTTATTCTTGATTTCACCGTCCCCTGGGAGACCCCAAGAATCTCTGAAATTTCCGAATATGAAAACCCCATTACGTCTCTTAGAATCACTGCCTCCCTATGATCAGTATCCAGCTTATAAATCTCAGCAAATATAATAGCCCTTAGCTCATTTGTTTCAGCAGTTGACTCTGTTTTATTCTCACCATCTGAAATTTCTCGGATGTTATCCAGTGAAAAATACTCTTTTTTCTTTCTCCAGTAGTCTTTGGAGCAATTAACTGCAATTGAGTATATCCATGTATAGAAGCTGCTTTCACCTCTGAAAAAATCAATATTATTATAAACTCTTATAAATACATCCTGAGTTAAATCTCTTGCGTCTTCTCTGTCTGAAATCATTTTAACAATTAGATTATAAACTTTGTTTCCATACTCTTTTACAATCAATTCAAAGGCTTCATTTTTGCCCTTTTTCAGATCCTTAATGAGATTAGATTCATTTATGCCCATCACTTTGACCCCCTCGTACATTTAGACGCAATTAATTGTTTTTTGTTCCATCCAGCCTGCTTTTATATACAACATTATTTCTACCTTTATCCTTGGCTTCATACATCGCTTCATCAGCTCTTTTAATTATTGAGTCCACCGTATCTTCAAAATGATATTCAGTAGCTCCAAAACTTGCTGTCACTGTTAAATCGTGACCTGGAATAGTTATCTTCGATACTAGTTTTCTTAGTCGTTCTGCCACTTCTTTTACATCTTCTTCATCGCTGCAAGTTAAAATTACGATAAACTCCTCTCCTCCAAATCTTGCAACCACATCTTCTTTTCTAAGTTTATCTTTTAATGCCCCGGCAAAATTAACCAAGACCAAATCTCCCACGTCGTGGCCGTAAGTATCATTCACATTCTTAAAGTTGTCAATATCGCAAAGAACCAACGCAAGCTTCCCATTTTTTGTTCTTTTATAATAGGATATCATCGCCTCAAGCCTTTCGTAGAAGTACTTGCGGTTGCCCACTTGGGTCAGGTAATCCTTGTTAAGAAGTTCAGTTATTTTTTTATTTGCCTGTTCCAGCTTTGCATTTTTTTTTGCCAGCTCTCTAGTGATATTTGACATTTCAATGTTCATAGTCGTAAGCTTTTCCGTTATTGAATCATCGTTGAAGATATAGTCTTCAAAAATAACCAATATGTTCTTTTCCTTTTGAATAGTTTTACCTGTAATTTTTATAGAATTGTGCTTGTCAGTACGGATCAAGGTAATTTCTTTTGAATTTGCTGTTTCTTCCACAACTACGGTAAAAATTTCGTTTATATCATGTGTTGCTTTTACTTCCACCCTATTTGAGACAAGAGAATAAAAGGCATTATTCGCGTAGAATATCTCACCTTCTGAATTAATTACGATAATAGGAATTTCAGAATCACCTTTCAGATAATTCAGTATTTCGTCTTTGAATAGATTTAAGAAGTCCATCTTTTATTCCACCACTCTCCAGCAAGCACTATAGGATCTTCAGTTCCTCCAACCACCAAATCGGCAGGTATAATTTCTTTGCTGCTCATATTTGATACTGCATAACCGCCAACCATGATTTTCATGCTGTTCAGTCTGTCGTCTTCTCTAATTCTTTCTATAAACTCTATTACTTTAGGCAAATTAAAGGGCATTGCCACCGATATTCCCAAGATATCAGGCTTATCTGATACTAGTCTTTCATAAAGAGAGTCAACAGGTGTGTTTGCGCCATAGTACTCCACATCCCACCCGTCAAGTTCCAATAAATCAGATATCATCCTTGCCCCTACCTCGTGAAACTCGTTTTGAGCCGCGCTCATTATAAATTTGCCCTTTGCATAATCTATTAATCCAAAAAACTTCATGTATAAGGTCGTCATCAACCTTATAATAATTGAAGTGGCTAAGTGTTCCTGGGCTGTCGTTATCAGCCCTTTCTCCCAAGAAAGACCTATCTCATACATTACAGGCCTTAGCACATCGTAATAAGTGCTTTTCAAATCTTCTCTATTGCTAACCACTGTCTCTGTCAACTTCACCGCAAGTCTAAAATCACCTTTAATTAAAATTTGGTATAAATCCTTTTGGAATTTATTCCACGAAGATTTCACTTTCGAATGGTCTTTTTCGTGAGTTATCTTATCTACATCTATCCCTTCGATAATATTTAAAATCTCATTATAGTACGGTATAACCTGGTTTGCCGTTGCTTCCGAAAATGTATCCTTGATGGTTTTAATCCACATAGGAATTGCTGTATGAAAGTATATTGGGTCAAATCCTCTCGATGTATAACTAAAATATGCCCACTCCACAATTTCATTAAACATCTTAGAATCTCTAAGTACAAAAACAGATTTCATAAAATTGACGTGATGCCTGTGATTGTCGTACATCACGTCAATGGAATTATTTCCGATAAGATTTCTTCTATCATTATCGTCCTTCATATATTTATTCATCAACTCAATCAACTGATCACTCTTTGAATCAAATTCCTTTAAGGAGTCCTTGTCGATATAATATTTTTCTATTCCCATTTTTGTTATCCCCCCATTTAATACTAATTACATTATAAACTATTAGTGATGCTAAAACTTCAATTTTGAGTTTTTTTATCTATTTCAATATCGATTACTCTTTCATATTATCAGCTTTTATGTTATTATGACCTAGTAATCGCCGAAGTGGTGGAATTGGCAGACGCGCTACGTTCAGGGCGTAGTGAGGTAACACTCGTGCGGGTTCGACTCCCGCCTTCGGCACCATCTGCAATCTAAGGATCCTTTGCTAAAAGGGTCCTTTTTACGTGCAAAGCAGAGAAACAGCAGCTATCGATCAGGCAGCGCATAAAGTTCACTTTAAATGCGATGAGCTGGGAGATAGATATTGGGCGAAGCCCACGAACTCGGACACCATCGGTGTCCGTGGTGC
>NZ_FQTU01000008.1 GCF_900128885.1 Alkalibacter saccharofermentans DSM 14828 | reverse complement strand
TAACAGCGCCATAGATATAAACGGCAAGACCGTTAAGGTAGATGGGGATTATGTCCAGACAAGCGGCGAGGTTATCTTAAATGGAGGAAGCCTCGAAGTAGCAGGGGACATGAGAGTATCCGGTAATTACTTTACCATGACTGATCCTGATGATTACCTCTTGGTAAATGGCGACTTTTTAATAAACACCTACTACTCCCACGTGGACAGGCTGACAGATGGGGTGATGGAGTTTAAGGGCAATTTCACCCAAAGAAGAGTAACTCACGGGAATCACACAAACTTCCACGCAACGGGAAACCACCTGGTGGTATTCTCCGGTGATGGAGACCAAGTCGTAGATATGGCAAGCAGCTTGGTTACACAAAGCAGGTTTAAAAATATTATGATTAATACCGGTGGAGCAGTCGATTTTGGGACCAGAGCTCAGTTTACTGGCGAAATAGAATTTAAGACTGTAAATTACCTTGGAGATATCTCGCCGGCAGAGGAAGCCAGAGTTAAGGGAAATATTTGGCCCGGGAAGCTTTCTGTTCATCAAGACTGGCTGGTTACACAAGATATCATTACGGATTCATTTGAGTTAAAAGGCGGAGAGACTGATATAAACGCCTTGAAGCTGAGGGTATTGGAAGATGGTAGAATATCAAACGGTACCCTAAACGCAAACCAAGGTGAATTAATCGTAGACGGGGAAATGGATCAGACTCAGGGTGAATTAAGAGTTGGAAAAGGGAGTGTCAACATTTTTGGGAACTACTCTATCTTTGACGGATACCTAACAATGACAGATCCTGAGGGCTACCTCCTTGTAAGGGGAGATTTTACAATGAGGTCTTACTACAATCATTCAACCAGGATAGTTGATGGAGTCATGGAAATCAAAGGAGACTTTGCCCAGCACAGAAACAGCAGCTGGGGGGCAAGTAACAGCAATTTCAAGGCGACTGATAATCATAAGATCATATTTTCTGGAGAGAGCGCTCAAAACGTAAGCTTTTCACATCCTAATTCTACCAGCCAGTCAAGCTTTGCTAACTTAGAGATAAAGAATTCAGAAGGGGTGGATTTTGTAACAAGAAGTCCTTTCACAGGGAATCTAGATCACATGGATGGGACTTTTTCAGGAAATATCACACCGGCGCAGCAGGCTACTGTTCAAGAGGGTGTATGGCCAGGAAATCTGATTGTCTACGAGCAGTGGGAAATGCAGGATGACTTATCGGTTAAAGGGCATCTTAATGCGACTTCGGGAACCATAGAAGTAAACGGACGAGAATTGACGGTAGAGAATAATACATTAATAAGCGGGGGGCGCATCGACGTCAACGGAGGATCATTGGTAACTATAAATGATCTTAACATGACCAGTGGATATTTAACGATCAATACAGGAGATGCACTGATAGGCGGAGATTTGACTCAAAGCAGCAACAATATATCCTATATAGATGTCTCCGGCGGAAGGCTGGAGATTAAAGGTGACTACAATAACCTTCAAGATGGATTCTTGTATATGAAAGACCCGAATGATTATGTTAAGATACACGGAGATTTCAACATGAATAGCAGAAGAAGTCATTCGGGACATCTTACAGACGGAGTGCTTGAAGTGAAAGGGGATTTCGCACAAAGAAGATATGGCGGTTATGGACCTGTAAGCGACAACTTTAAGGCAACTGAAAATCACAAGGTGTTGCTATCGGGAGAAGGGATACAACAAGTCTCTTTTACCAATTCATCCGGAGCCGTTTCTTCGTTTGCGAATTTAGAAATCGACAATGGAGAAAAGGTTGTATTCACAACCGGAGCAGTGGCCACTAAGCAAATTGATTTTATATCCGATGATATAGAAGGAGCATTGTCACCTTCAGGAATGGCAGTGGTGACAGGAGGTCTTTGGCCGAGGGATCTTATACTTAGCGACAGTTGGAGGATGCCTCATGATCTACATATCAATGGAGATCTGAAATTGGCAAACGGAACTCTATATGTTAATGGAAAGGATATAAGTTTTGCAATAGAAAAAGGAAACATGTCCGTAGAGGGAGGAAATCTAGACCTTCAGGACAGCAATCTTGAAGTGCCTTTAGATATTGCTATCACTAGGGGTACCCTTGGCTTAAATGGCGGCAAATTATCGGTAAATGGCGACTTGTCCCACGGAGGCGGAGCCTATTGGTCTTATGTAGAGCTAGATGGGGGCCAACTTGAAGTTGCAGGATCCTACAGCATGCAAAGCGAATCCCTTCTTCGCATGGATGATCCCGAAGACCATATAATCATACACGGAGATTTTATGACCGACAGTCGAGGAAACCATACAGGTCGCCTAACAGACGGAGTGATTGAATTAAAAGGAAGCTTCACCCAGAGAAGGCACGGAGGGTACGCTCCGACCAGCAACAATTTCAGAAGCACCGATAGCCATAAGGTTATTTTTTCAGGCAATAGCGTCCAGGAAATCTACTTTGGAAATCCAGGAACGAATCTGTCCCATTTTGCAGATGTGGAGTTTAACAATCCCTTGGGCGTAGAGCTAAAGTCTAGGGTATGCGTGACCGAAGAGATTACATTAAATAAAACTGAAGTCATTAATCCTTCAAATCTCTACCTGGCATTAAACGGACGGATTTCGGGAAATGAGTGGCCATTTGATTTTTATGTTTACGAAAACTTGAAGCTGCAGGACAACATGGTGGTTTATGGCAAAGTGCATAAAATATCAGGGGAGATAGACTATGACGGTTATAAAATCTTATCTGTAGAGGAAGTTGATGCAAGCAGCGTAAATATCGGAGAAACTCTTGAAAAGTCAAGACTTACCGGGATTTTCAAGGACCCGGAAACTGATGAAGCAGTAGAAGGAGAGCTTTCTTGGGTCGAACCGGAGACGATGGTAGACAGCATTTATCAGAGCCACAGTTGGATATTCAGGCCAAGTTCTGATGATTACATGGAGGCTTCTGGAAATGTGGGTATCCAAGGGCATCCGGTGATGACGGGAATTAAGATAACGAGTGAACCTGACAAGAGGGTTTATGATGCCACTGAGGACTTTGACATAACCGGATTAAAGGTTTATAGCGTATGGAATTACGGAGATGACCAACAGCTGGATTTAAGCGATCTGACAATAACGGGATTTGACAGTAGCCTGCCGACAGAGAAACAAAGGGTTTTGGTAAGCTACATGGGTTATTCGGAAAGCTTCGATGTGGAAATAAGAGCAATTGAAGTTGAGGCCGTCGATGTGGAGGCTGAAAGCGCAAACATCGGAACGACGCTAGAAAGCGCAGTTCTCAGCGGAGAGTTTTTGGACAGCAAGACAAAAGAACCAATCGAAGGAATATTAGAATGGGTCGATGAAAGCCTCCAGGTGACGAAGCTCAGTGAGGAATTTGAGTGGAGATTCATACCTGAAGAGCCTAAATACACACTGGTAACAGGATACATGCAGGTAATAGGAAATCCTGTGCTGACAGGTATAGAAATAGCAAGGCTCCCAGATAAACTGGAATATGAAATAGGTGAAGAAATCGACTTAGATGGATTGCTGGTGCAAAGCAGATGGAATTACGGCAGCAGCAGAAACATCTCGAACTCCTTGCTTTCAGTAAGTGGATTTGACAGCACTGAAGCAACTGAGAGACAATCTATCACATTGGGGTACGATGGATTTGAAGCGTCCTTTGGTATAAAGGTCAATCCTCCTGTAGAGGTAATTGCCGTTTCCATAGAGGATGGAGAAAGCCAGGAATTAATAACACAAGTAATTATAGACAGACAAGAAACTCTAAATGGAGAGCTGCAGGATAAGATAATTATCGGCGAGGAAGCCGCTAAAGAAATCATCGAGCACCTAAAGGCCAGCAGCGGGGACACTGCAAGAGTAAGATTCCCTGTAGGAGACGAAAAGGTGACCATGCAGACTATAGAAATCCCATCAGAAACCTTGGCAGAGCTTAAAGGAAAAGGAATAAACCTTGAAATTGATTCCGACTGGGGCAATATAATTATCCCGAAGGAAAGCCTGGATGAAGTTGACGGCAGTGAGGTTCTTTACTTCAGACTGGTTCCCATAAAATCAGTCGATGAATTGAAAGAAATAGATGAAACGACTCAAAATCAGGACATAATAAAAGAAGTTGCAGGAGATGGGAAAATCCAAAGATTTGCTCTTTCGATGAGAATAGAGTCCAACATGGCTGGGCACAAAGTCAAGATAACCTTGCCCCTGGATTTAAGATTGCTACCTAATGACAATGAACAAAGGGCAAACTTATTAGATGACCTTTGGGTATATGTGGAGCATAGCGATGGAGACAGGGAATTAATAAAACCCTCGGTTAATACTGGTTTTAGAGAAGGGTTTGTAGGGATGACTTTTGAAGTGGAGAAGTTCAGCAGGTTTACGCTTCTGCGAATAAACCAAGTAGATATTGCTAAGCCTATAGAACCAGTTGAAGATGAACAAGACTTTGAACAAGAGCCAGAGGAGCAAAGGGAAGAAGTCAGAAAGGCCAATAATGAAGAAGCTGACAACCAACAGTCGATGGGCGAAGGAACCAACACAGAGGAAGCAATCTTTGTAGAAAGAGAAGAAGACATCTCAAAAGAGACCGAAGATGAAACCCTGGAAGAGACAATTGAGGCTGATGGTACCATATCTGAAGATATAGAAGAAGCGAAAGAAAGAAAAGAAGAAAGAGGGATATGGAAGTACGCGATAATCGCCTTAGCTTTAGCTGTTATTGCAGGCATGGCAGTCAAAAAGAAAAAATGATATGAAGGACGAAAGGCATCTCTTTAAACAAAAAAGAGATGCCTTTTATTTTTGTACAGGTTAGATATTCATAAATACAGGATTATTATGTGATTATCTCAAAAACTATGATATACTAATGAATAAATTTTCTGAATATTTATGCAGAACGATTATATGTTTTATAAAGGAGTAATTTTTTATGGGTAATTTCTCAGCAAAAAGCTTGACTGTAGGGTGTTTTTCATTGTTTTCTAGTTGGCTTTTGGCAGTTGTTTTTAAGGGACCGATAATGTACGGGCTGATTGAGGGTGCTGGTGTGGATATTTTGAGTTATCCTTACTATGCAGTGGCATTGCATGCAGCAGGATTGATAAGCTCAGGATTTGTTATATCTTCTGTTGCAGAAGCAAAGAAAATTTTAAGTTCGGTAGTCGCGCTATGTTTTGTCGGAAGCCTCGTATTTTTGTTACCTTATACGATTCTATGGGAGATTTCTATAATAGCGATGTCATTTGCATCCGGAATTTTTATTGGAGGCTGGGCTTTTTTCCTAAAGCACTATATAAAAAAAGAAAATGCTTTTGAAGCGATCGCAATGGTTTTGATATGCTCTAACGCAGGTTTTATGATATTGAGCATTTTAACGGTCCATACAAATGGAAGGGCAGGCTTGTTGGGATCTCTTTTGTTTTTGGCAGCCTCATTTATTTTAGGATCAAAAGCGAAAAAAATAGAGCCTGATTTATCTAATGCTGATGAAGGCAGCGATTCTGATAAAAATATGAAGCCTGCATATTGTCTGGCTTTGTTCATATTTATGATCACTTTGAACTCCGGGTTCATGTACGAAGTGGTCGCCCCTGAGTTTGGGCATTTAACAAAAATTGCTAGCTATTATTTTGTATTGCCATATATGCTTGCTGTTTTCTTTATATTTAAGTTTCCCAAGGGCCGGTTGAGGAGTTATGCCTTATATATTGGTTTAAGCCTGCTTGGGATATCCTATGTATTGTTTTTGATATTGGACCGATCAATAATGAGTTATCTTGGAATAAATGGCCTGATGATAGGAGCTTTAGGCATTTTTGATATCTTTTGGTGGAGCGTTTTAGCGGGTCTCTTCAAATATTATAAAAATCCTGCGAAGGTCTTTGGCCTTGGACTGGGAATCAATGTCATAGGAATCTCTGCAGGCTCCATGTTTACGGGATTTTTAAGTGGAATATACGATGTGGCAGCTGTGACCATGGTGGCGTTTATAGTCGTGTTCGTAGTATTGATGCTGTTGCCGGTTTTAAATGAACAGCTGACAAAGGTCATGGGATACCATGTGTTTTTATACTCTGGTACCGTGGGCGTGGCATCTAGGGGAAACACTGGAATGCAGGAAGAATTGATTCACAATAGTTCGTTGGCAGAATTTACTGACAGAGAGAAAGAAATAGCGGCTCTTTTAGTTAAAGGGTATACTTATAAAGTGATAGCAGCAGAGCTGTACGTCAGTGAAAACACTATTAAATACCATGTAAAAAATCTTTACAGCAAATCTGAGGTCAAGAACAAGATGGATTTTATAAAAAAATACAGAAATGATTTTGTAGCAGGATAAGAGAAGCTCCGGTACCTAAACCGGAGCTTTATACGTTTGATTTTTGTTTCACTAGTTTAATACCCGGTTGTTGAGCGGGCAAACGAAAGCCAAGGCTGCAGGCAACTGGCGATTAACTCAACAGTGTTATGGATTTTCCGTCAAAGGTAATCAGCCCTTCCTTTCTCATCTTCCCGAGTTCTCGGGACAGGGAGGTGCGCTCGACTCCTATTCTCTCAGCCAGTGCCTTCTTTGTCATGTCCAGCTGGATTACCGTGCTTTTTTGTCTCTTAGATTCGTATTCAAGATAAGCCATTATGCTTTCCCGTATGCTTTTTTTTATAAAGTGTTTGATTTTATTACCTAGAATTGCTGCATTGTCAGAAATGAACTCCAGGTATGTCAGAAGGAATTCGGGATTTTCCGACAATATTTGAAAGAGCGTATTTTTATCCATGGACAAAATGCTTGAAGGTGTCTTGGCTGTAATAGTCATGGGATAGAAAGGCTGTTTGGAAAAAAGCAGGTTGCCTCCCAAGATGTCGTCTCTGTGAAATTCTGATATAGTCAGAAGATTCCCCGACAAGTCAATTCTTTCAACTACGATCTTCCCCGAAAGTATTATATCTAAACTGGTGCATTCTTCTCCATCTATATGGAGCAAGGCCCCTGCTGAATAGTTCTCAACTTTGAAGCCTCCTTTAATAAGCTGATTATATATTTCAGACTCCGGAAGGGAAGATGCTAGGACGGTGTTTTTTATTGAATCGATATATTTTTTCAACAGAGCCTCCTTGTGTTACCTTGGTAACTACTTATTCTTGATTATAATGATATCCTGTTAAAAAATCAATATTAGGAGGACGGTATGGATATTTTCACAAAAATATTTTGGGTGATAGCATTAGTTCTGTTTGCTTCGTCTCTAAAGAAAGACAGGCAAAAGACCTTTGAAGCCATGAAAAAATCTAAGGGCATGATGAAAAATATGATAGGCGAGATAATCGGAGTCATATTTTTGATTGGTTTTATACTTACGATGGTTCCCCCGGAGAGCATCAAAGATTTTTTGGGATCTTCAAATGTATTGTTTTCTACGATAGGGTCTGCAATCGTTGGGAGCATCACGTTGATACCCGCATTCGTGGCATTTCCCCTTGTTGGCTCTTTGGTTGATGCAGGTGCAAGCGTGGTGCCGGCAGTAGCATTTTTGACAACCTTGACTATGGTGGGCTTAGTGACGTTCTCGTTGGAGAAAAAAGAATTTGGCCTTAAGTTTACATTTTTAAGAAATAGTTTAAGCTTTGTATTTGCTGTGTCCATCGCGCTGTTGATGGGGGTGGTGTTATGAAGATTCTTATCTTGGTGAAGGGCAATAAGCTCCTTTTTGCAGTAGTTCTATTATATATGGGGATGTTTGCTGTTTCTCCCGACAAAGCCTTTATATCGGTTAATAACAGTGTCTACTATCTCATCGAGATGTTCCAGGTCTTACCTGTCATATTTCTATTTACCGTGGTATTAGAGGCTCTGGTTCCTAAAAAAATAATCATGGAGAGCTTTGGTGAAGATTCAGGCTGGAAAGGGAAAATCTATTCCCTGGTTTTGGGCAGCATTTCTGCAGGACCCATATATGCGGCGTTTCCCGTCTGTAAAACATTGTTGGGAAAAGGAGCGAGCATTACAAATATCGTAATCGTGTTAAGCTCTTGGGCTGTTATTAAAATTCCCATGCTAGCCAATGAGGTGAAGTTTTTAGGAATTGAGTTTATGGCAGCAAGGTGGGTACTCACAGTGGGGGCAATACTTATAATGGCGCAGATTATGTCAAAGGCTGTTAAAAGAAAGGATTTGCCTGCAGATAAAAACTTCCAGGAAACAGGTGTGTTTAAAATCAAGGAGGATTACTGCTTAGGCTGCGGCGTATGTGTTAAGATGCTTCCGGAGTACTACGAAATTTTCGACGATAAGGCAAGGGTTATGATCGAGGAAATTAATCAGAACGATCTGGAAAGGGTATTGAAATCTGTAGAGGATTGTCCAACTATGGCAATCGAGTATGAACCGGAGATTGGATATGAAACAGGTTGACTTATCGGTTTTTTGGGTATATATAGTAGGCAGAGATAAATATTAATCTGCTACGCGAGGTGAAAAGATATGTACCTTAAAACAAAGTTGCTCAAGATCATTTCCTTTGCGGCAGTCCTTTTGTTGTTGGCTTCGGCTCCGGTTTTTTCAGCTGATTCCCAGCTGATTACAAAAGGCAGCACCACCGAAAAACTCGTGGCACTTACATTTGACGACGGAGATGACGGAAAAAACATAAATCCGATACTTGACATCCTTGCAAAAAACAATATCAAGGCAACTTTCTTTGTAACAGGCAGAGCTGCAGAACATCACCCGGATCTTATCAAAAAAATTGACCAGCAAGGTCACATAATAGGCAACCATTCATATTCACACCCTGATTTTACTAAAATAACGGCAGCCAAGATGACAGAAGAGCTTTCAAAGGTTGACAATCTAATCAAAAACATAACAGGCAAGAGCACTAAGCCATATTTCAGGCCTCCGTTTGGTGCTTACAATGCTTCAGTTTTGAAAGCGGTAGGAGCGGCAGGATATACAAAAACAATCTATTGGACAATTGATACCATAGACTGGCGGGGTGATTCCGTGACCGATATAACAAACAGAGTGCGCAACAATATAAAACCGGGAGCGATAGTTTTGATGCATACCGGATCAGGTGCTAAAAACACTGTCGCAGCACTTCCCGGAATCATCAGCAACTTGAAATCCCAAGGATACAAGTTCGTGACGTTAAATCAGCTTTTGGGTACAACGCAGCAGACAACCTACGTAGTTAAAGCTGGGGACACTTTGTATGGGATAGCAAGAAGGTATGGAGTAACTGTAACCCAGATAGCAAATGCAAACAACATAACTAATATAAATCTCATAAGAGTAGGACAGGTGCTTATAATTCCAGGGACTGGAACTGCACCTCAACCGACGCCACAGCCGGGAACCCAGGTTAGATACACAGTAAAAGCCGGGGATACACTATCAGCAATTGCCAGAAGGTATGGAGTGACGGTGACTCAATTGGCAAATGCAAACAACATAACTAATGTAAATCTCATAAGAGTAGGGCAGGTGCTTATAATTCCGGGTACCGGAACTGCACCTCAACCGACGCCACAGCCGGGAACCCAGGTTAGATACACTGTAAAAGCCGGGGATACCCTATCTGCAATCGCAGGACGATATGGAGTGACCGTGACCCGAATAGCTGCAGCAAATAACATAAAAAACGTAAACCTGATATATGTAAATCAGGTATTGGTTATCCCACAATAAGAAATAGGGGAACATCTTACCTCAAGGGTGTTCCCTTTTAGATTTTACCTGCTTATCTTAATCACCACATCCCTTAAACACTTATTCAAAACCGTTTGCCTCACCACATGCTCCAGGCTTTACAAATGCCGTTGCCATGGCAACAACTCCTCAAGAAAAGTAGTGGGCTATCTGAAGCCGAATTTTTTAAGGGATTTTTCAACTTCTGCTACAAAATCTTCTTCAGCGCCCCAAGAAAACCTGAAAAACGCTCCTTGCCCTCCGCCTGCACCTATAGCGTCCACACAGACATTTTTATTATCTCCGATGACGCTAACCGTAAGGCTCGCTCTGTTGGAGGAGCGCATATAATATTTTTCGAACACCATGATGCATATGGACGTTTGTCCAACTGTTCTGTTTATCGTGTCCACAAGCTCGCAACTTACCCCGCTGTTTAAGATATCGTTGGACAAGGCGTTTGAAACGCTTTCCACGTCTCCGGGACCATACATGGAGAGACTAGCCATTTTAAAACCTCCTTTTTCTTTTAGATGAACAACCTATGTATAATTTTACCACAATTTGAATGTATGTTCAAAGGGAGGCTTTATAGGCGCTATAAAACGGTGTAGCCACTATCTTGGATGGTATCGCTGATTGCTTCTGGATTTAGCCTGGTTTCATCGTAATCGACTGAGACGTTTTTGTCTTCAAGACTGACGACGACGCTTATGACTCCTTCCAAGGAAGATAAGGCCTTCTCTATCGTGCTGACACAATGGGAACAGCTCATTCCACGTACGTTCAACAGTAAATTTTTCATTCATCATTCCTCCTCGTTTTGCTGGTATTATAAGTATCTATATACCCACTTTTAGATAGGGCAACAGATTTTCGATATGAATTTTAGCTTTTTAGAAGTTTTTTGGTGTATAATTCTAGTATAAAGAAGAAATCAGGAGAGATATGTGATGATATCAATAGATGAAATGGAAGACATGCTTAATGAAATCGTCGAAAGATTTCCAGAGGGACTTTTTAAAGACTTGAATGGAGGAATACTTCTTCTGCCTCAGAAAAAAGAAAATGAGCAATCCTTGGATCGTGACCTTTTCATACTGGGTGAGTATCATAGAGGTGGCCCTATGGGAAGGTATATAACGATTTATTACGGATCTTTTATGAAGGTTTATGGCAATATGTCAAGGTCGGGAATTAAAAAGAGACTTAAGGACACCTTAAAGCACGAGTTTGTCCACCATCTGGAATCCTTGGCAGGAGAGCGAGATCTTGAGATTGAAGACAGAGAATTTATGGAAAAATATTTTGAAGGTAAAAGAAAATAAAAAATTTGACAACAGAGTTTATACATGTTATGATAAGCAAGTACTTAAATTTTACCAAATAGTATTAACATCAATTACTGTTAAATAGCGCTTTCATGAGTGTTATCCTAATTAAATTGTTTGTTATCTGTTTTGAGATGATTTAGGAAAATAATATTAGGAGGTACACACATATGAGTGGTACAGTAAAATGGTTTAATGCAGACAAAGGATTTGGTTTTATTACAGGAGATAACGGAAACGATGTTTTCGCACATTATTCTCAAATTCAATCTGACGGGTTTAAAACTTTGGAAGAAGGACAAGCGGTAACTTTCGACGTTGTTCAAGGACCAAAAGGACCTCAAGCAGAAAATATCATGGTTGTAAAATAATTCAATTAAAATATTTTGCCTTATGTCAATGACATAAGGTTTTTTTTGCGCGATAAGCTGAGAAACAGCAAAAAAACAGCCACCCAAATTATAAAGCTAGCTTTTAATGGTTTGGGTGGCTGTTTTTTTATTGGGCGAAGCCCGCGAGCTCAGACGCCGAAGGAGTAGCAGGTGCCTTTGGCACCGTCTAAGCCGCTGAAGCGGCTGTTTGTTGTACGGCTGCGCCGTACGGGAAACGGTTGTCAAGCAGTCGTTTAGTCGCTGAGGCGGTGTTCGGTGGGTCGGGAAATGGCTGCTGCGCAGTCGAGAAATGAGACTCCGTCTCGTGAAAAAGTTGTAAGCTTTAAGTAATTCAAAGGTTTTTCCTTTCCAACTTTCCAACTTTCAAACTTTCAAACTTTCCGCTTTCCCCTACCTACAATCCCTTGTTTTGTGTATAATGAAATTGAAATATTGACTTTGAATACAACTGAAAGAGGGGAAGTCCTTGAAAGAAGGCAAGATTGCAAAGAGTTTCTATGGAATGGTCTCGACGGCAAGTCCATATGCCACAGATGCGGGGGCATTGATGCTTGAAAAAGGGGGAAATGCAGTAGATGGGGCGGTTGCGGCAGCGTTTTGTCTTGGCGTGACGGAGCCACAGGCCTCGGGTCTGGGTGGGCAAAGCATGGCGCTATTGCATATCGGAAACAAAGAGAAAAAGACAGTAGCGATAGACGGATCATCTAGAGCTCCATATTCAATCGATCCTTGGGATTTGCCTAAAAAACCTTATAAAAAGGGCATCAGGGCTGCTACTATTCCATCTACGCCGGCGGCACTGGGATATATATTGGATAAATACGGCACCATGACTTTAGAAGAGGTCTTAAAGCCTTCGATAGAAGCTGCCGGAAAGGGTTATATTCTCTCAAGGCTTCAGAACATGCTGCTTGCAAGGGAAAATAAAAACATGACCGACGAATATGTAAGATCCTTTTTCTACAAGGGTAATGAGCCCATGGAAATAGGAAGCAGGATATATCAAAAAGATCTTTCCGTGACATTAAAATCAATGGCATATTCCGGGTGGGAAGACTTTTACCTTGGGAAAACAGCAGCTAAATTAATCGAGGATATGGAAAAAAGGGGAGGTTTCATAAGAAGAGAAGATTTGATGAGGATTCCGATTCCTCTGGAGAAAGAGCCTATTAAGGGCAGCTTTTGCGGATTTGAGCTTGAAACATTCCCACCGCCTGGGGCGGGGAGAGCGTTTTTTCAGATACTAAATACATTGGAGAAGTTTGGACCTGGAGTGGTAGAATTAAACTCGGAAACCTACTACCAGATTCTTGTGCTGGCGTTTCATGGGGCTTTGATGAACAGGGAGCAGTTTCTGGTGCATCCAGAGCTGTTTCACCAGACAGACAACAAATGGATGATCGAAAAAGAAAACGGAGAATATGTGGCAGAGCGAATAAAAGAGGCCTTGATGATGCCTAAAACCACAGGAGAAACCACACATTTAAGCGTAGCGGACAAGTTTGGCAATGCGGTGGGGATTACCCAGTCGATAGAAAAGGTGTACGGAGCAAAAACCATGGCATCCAATATGGGCTTTTTCTACAACAACTACATGAGTGCCTACAACTTAAAGGACGTGATGCATCCATATTATCTGCTCCCTGGAGCCAGGCCCTTTAGCAGCGTGGCACCTACTTTGGTTTACGATAAATCAGGAAAGGCCAAGATGATGATCGGAAGCCCCGGAAGCGAACGGATATCCACGGTTCTCAGCCAGATTCTATCGGGGATGCTGGCCTATGGAAAAGAAATTGAAGAAGCGATAAAATGGCCCCGAATTCACGGGGGAAGCGGAAAAAGGGTTTATATTGAGAGTGAATTGATAACTGAAAAATTAACCGGGATTTTCAATCAACTGGGATTTGAGATAGTCGACAAGGGTGAAAGGAGCTTTTACATGGGTTGCGTTCAGGCGGTCATGATGCCTGATGAATCGGGAGGCTTATTTACGGGAGCTGCGGATCCCAGGAGGGACGGAACCTGCAAAGGTCCAGAAAAACTTGAGTTGCCAAATAAGAAGGGAAGATAGATAAAATGAAAATAGCAATCATATATAACAGAGACAGCCAAGCGGTAATAAACTTGTTTGGAAGGCCCAATAGGGAAAAGTATGGACTGGGGACGATAGATATAATAAAAAAAGCATTGGAAGAAGGCGGTCATCAGGTCAAGACCTTCGAAGGCGATAAAAACATCATATCAGCCTTGGAGGATTTCATGCCATCGGTAATTTCCGGAGAGAGGCCGGGGCTTGTGTTCAACCTAAGCTACGGAATCCAGGGAAGAGCCCGCTATACTCATATACCAGGGATATTGGAGATGCTTGGAATTCCTTACGTGGGATCAAGTCCGGAAACCCATGCTGTCGCCTTGGATAAAGTGCTTACAAAGATGGTCCTTATGCAAAAGGGGCTTCCTACTCCTAAGTTTACGGTTTTGGACACTCCGGATTTTGATATGCCCTTGCAGGATGATCTAAAATACCCACTGATCGTAAAGCCGAAAGACGAGGCGGTATCCTTCGGGCTCAAGATAGTAAATAACGAAGAGGAGCTAAGAGAAGGGGTAAAGGTAATATACGACATGTTCAATTCACCAACGCTGGTGGAAGAGTATATCGATGGGAGAGAAGTGAACGTTGGATTGTTGGGAAACACGCCTGTAGAGGCTCTGCCTCCCGTGGAGATAGCTTTTTCCCAAGGGGAGAAGATATTCACTTACGAAGATAAAAAGGGCACCAGCGGCAGGACCCTTGAAAAGATCTGCCCGGCACCTATCGATGAGGAAACTACGAAAAAGGTGCAAAATCTTGCAATAGAAACATTTAGAGCTCTAGGCTGCTTTGACAGCGCAAGAGTTGATTTCAGGCTGGACAAGGACAACAATCCATATATTTTGGAGGTAAACTCCATGGCGAGCCTGGGCAAAAGCGGATCGTATGTTTTTGCAGCGGAGAAAATCGGCCTTGATTACAACAAGCTGGTTAATAAGCTAATCGAAATTGCAAGCCTGAGGTATTTCGGTCCGATGGCTGTAGAAGAAAATTCCTCGAGCCTGTATGCAGACCCAAAGATGATTTCGTTCTCCTATCTGACCCAACAAAGGGACAAAATGGAAGAAGAGCTTAAGGAATGGACCAACATTCCAAGCTGGACGGGAGATCCGGTGGGAATAGGTACTATGATAAAAAGACTGGAAAAGAGCTTTGAAGACCTTGAAATGACCAAAGCGTCGGATTTTACGAATAACCGATCCGCTTGGACCTGGGAGACGACACAAGGCTTCGAGGGCGGCACCTTGATGGTGGTGACGATCGATGTTCCTCATGAAGGCAAAGGGGGATACCCAATACCCTTCAGAAGGGAGCCAGAATGGCTCTACGGCGAAGGGATAGCATCTAGCAGAGCGGGAATAGCCTGTGTGATCCAGGCACTTAGCGCCCTTAAGATAGCGGGAAAAATCGAGGATAAAAAACTGGGAGTCTTCATTTATTCTGACGAAGGCAGGGGGATGCGATACTCCAGCCATATGCTTAGACTGGCATCAGCTAAGGCCAAAGAAGTAATAATCATGCAGCCTGGTTTCTTAAACGGCAAGGTAGTGGACCAACATCGGGGGAGCAGAAAGTACAGCATATTGGTAGAAGGTCCATTTCAACGAACAGGAGCCCATACTACCACTCCGGATGCCATGAGCTGGTTTTTGGCTAAAAGCGAAATCATCAGAAATATAAGCAGACCTAAGGAGATGATAAACATGGCGGTTCAGGAAGTGCATTCCGAGCGCTATAGCATCCTCCTTCCACACAGGGTAAGAGCCACTGTCTACTTATCATTTTTGGACAAGGATCTTGCTCAACAGGCTGAAGATGCCCTTTATTCGATGTTCGAGAATCCAAGCGAGGATGAGATAAGTGTCTACATACAAAAGCTTGAGGAAAGGCCCCCCTTGAATAAAAGTGAAAGAACAAGCCAAATGACCGAGAAGCTGAGAATTATCAGTGAAGAATGGAAGCTGCCCTTTGGAACAGAGTCAGGCCTTTTGCCTACGGCAGGGGGAGAAGTTCCGGAAAGCACAGATTTGATATGTGGTTTTGGTCCTGCCAGCAGGGACATGTTTACCCCCAATGAATGCATCCATAGGGGAGAGCTCTTGCAAAGGGCACTTCTTCTCACCATGTATCTTCTGGATGGATAAAGGGATAAATTGCCATTAGCTTTGTGATTTTCCCAATGTATGGTATAATAATGAGGAAATACTAACATACGGGAGGAAAATTATGAAGATTAGTTGCGTTAGCAGAGATCAAACTGGTACCGGGGTATCCAGGAAGTTAAGAAAACAGGATTTTATCCCAGGTGTTGTTTATGGAGGGGCAAAAAAGCCCGAAGCAATGGCCATAAGCCAAAAAGACATGCATAGCATCCTTAAGGAATTCGGGACGAATGCAATTTTAGACTTAGAAATGAATGGAAAATCATATCACGTCATGCTAAAGGAGATGCAAAGAGATCCGATTTTGGGTGACATTCTCCATGTGGATTTTCAGCAAGTCAGCAAGACCCAAAGAGTACAGGTGCAAGTGCCGATACATATACTGAATGCAGAAAATTTAAACAATGAAGGCGCACTGGTGCACCACTTGGATGAGCTTCATATCGAATGCTTGTCAGGGGACATTCCTAAGAGCGTATCTTTAGATGTGGAGAAGATGCAGGTAGGGGAAAACTATACCGTATCCGATATATTGGTAGATAAGGAAGTAGTGGTTCTTAACGATCCTGGTGAGTTGATAGTTTCGCTTTCAGCCTTTAATTTGACTGAAGAAGAGTCCAGTGAAGATGAAAGAACTGAGCCAATCGTTATTGGCGAGGAAGAAAAAACTGAAGAATAAACAACTGAAGAATAACAATAATAAAACCGGAGCAAAAAGCTTAAATGCCTTTTTCTCCGGTTTTTTTATTACTGCTCGCTGCTTTCAGACAAGGCCAGCAAGCGGTTTGTATACTTGTTGCCTGCGTATATTACTACTGAGAGAACCATCAACCCCACCGCCGAAAGCAGAAACCTGAAGCCGTCGATTCCGGGATTTAGTCTAACTGCCAAGGGGTTGATTATCAAAGGGGATGCGAACATTCCGATATTCATAAATCCGTTAGTCAAGGCTATTGCCGTTGCGCTCTTTACAGGGGATACTGCACTGGAAACGTTGAACATTGCAGTGGGTATCGTAGAAGAAAGGCCAAATCCTACCATTATGCCGGCCATAAATACAGACGGCAACGAGCCTATCGCGTAAACTAGGAGCATCCCAAGCCCTGTGGCGCAAACAGCCACCGGCATTATCATCGACTTTAAAAACCCTCTGATCCTTCCATAGAATATTCCTGTCAAGGCTCCGGTTCCTGTCATGACTGAGTTTACCATGCCTGCAGTAGATGCATCTCCAAGCCCGTTATCTCGTATGAATATGGAAATGTTGGTTTGAAATACGAACATCAATGATGCAAATGCGAACATGGCGATGCTGGTGAAAAATACCACTGAATTGAGCTTGCCGTCTCTCGGCTTTGAGGGATGCTCATCGTGAACGGGGCTGTCTCCGGGAAGGTTCTTGATTACTATGGCCATAACCGGCACTAATATAAGGTAGATGAGGTAGGAGTAGTTCCACTGAATTCCTGCCAAAAACCCGGAAACAAGGAGTATGACCATGCTGCCGCCGTTAACGAAAGCGGATTGAAGGCCCATAAGGGTGCTTCGTTCATTGCCGGAAAAATAATCTGCGATCAAGGCCATTGACATCGTAGAGTTTATGCCCTGAGCCACGCCGATCAAAAGGCTGGAGGCGTGAAGCACGTATATGCTGATAGTACCGAACAAAAGAGCCATGCTTCCACCGGCAAATGCGCTGATCAAGCCAAATATGACTAGATTCTTTTTTGATATCTTTGTAGTAATAGGTCCTGAAAGCAATGCGAAGGTCATCCCCATCAGAGCCGGCAGGGTCAGTACCATCTGTATGATAGATTGATCCACATGGGGATAATGGGCGGATATATCCGCTAAAATCGCAGATGCGGTCATCGAGATCATCAGCAGGGAAGACACGGCCAGTATGGCCAGCTTGATCTTGTTTTTATTTTCCATAGTATGGCTCCTTTGCGAAGTTATCGTGACCGTTGAAATACGAGACACAGGTTAAGCGTGCTTAAAAAATGCCAAAAAAAATAATGCTTATAGGAATATGAAAACATAAAAAAACAAAAAAGTCAATGTGTATGGAATGCAGGGCAGGTCTTTGGGATATAGTAAAGAAACCACTTGCGGATTCAATCCACGAGTGGTTTCTTTCAGATAATTGTTTTATGATGCCCTACTGACATGTCCACGCTCATCCCTGTAGACTCGATTCGCCCTTGGATGCATCCCCTGCAGTGGGATGCTTCGTCACCTGTGCAGATCTTGCCTTCATATAAGATGTACTTTTCTTTGTTTTCGGTAGGCGTGATATTAGGCATAACCACGTTTGCTCCGGCAAGAAGCCCCTTTTCCCTGCCTTTGGGATCGGCTGAGCCGAGAGCTGTCGTGGAAGGAAGCAGGGAATCAGGAAGTATAAGACGCGTCAAAGCCACCAGCAGCAAGGTTATGTCTATGCCCTTTCCCTCAGCATTTTTAAAGGGCGTATCTCCATGAGGGATAAAAGGACCTATTCCCACCATGTGTGGCCTGAATTCTTCAAGAAATACCAAGTCCCTAACATAATCCTCATTGGTCTGTCCGGGAAGCCCGGTCATGAACCCCGCACCCACTTGGAAGCCTATATCCTTTAGATTAAACAGGCAGTTCATCCTGTTCTTAAAGCTCATGCCTGGATGGAGCTTGTTATACAGAGTTTCATTTGCAGTCTCATGCCGCAACAGATACCTATCCACGCCGGCATCATAAAGCTTCTTGTACGACTCTCTGGAGCGTTCTCCTACTGATAGAGTGATGGCGCAATCGGGGATTTCTGTTTTGATTCTTTTAACAAGGCTTATGAGCCAATCGTCGGTAATGGTTGGGTCTTCTCCTCCTTGCAGGACGAATGTCCTGTAGCCAAGGGAACGGCCGGTCTTGCAGGATGAAACGATACTTTCTGTGTCTAGACGGTATCTATCGGCATTTGAGTTCGAATGTCGGATGCCGCAGTACATGCAGTCTCTTTCGCAGTAATTTGAAAACTCTACAAGTCCTCTCATAAAAACCTTTGAGCCGTAAGTTGCGTCTCTGGCATGTCTTGCCAGGGAAAATAGAAGATCCAGATCTGTTTTTTCAATGTTGTCTAAAATATATAGGTATTCTTCAGGGGCCAACCTGTTTTCTTTGCTTAACTTTTTTAATAAATCACTAACGTTCAATAGTATCACCTTTCTATAAATAACACAGTATAAATATCGAATTTATTATATATCCGTAAAAAGAAATTGTCAACAAAATAACGATAATAAAGTTGGTCAGTTGGAAAGGAAAAACCTTTTAATTACTTAAAGCTTACAACTTTTTTACGAGACGGAGTCTCATTTCCCGACTGCGCAGCAGTCATTTCTCGTAGGGCGAAGTCCTGCTTCCACAGGAGCAAAGCGACTAATGCGACCGTTTCCCGATTGCCCAACGACTGTTTGACCTGCATTTCCGCCTCACCTACTCACTACGACCCCTAATTAGCCGCGCTGCAATAAGCACTGAGAATTGGTGTGATTCGCTTTGAAAGGACGGAAATCACTTTGCCAAAAACTAAAGCGGAAATAAAAGTGCCTTCCCTGATCCCTATGAAGCCTACGCCAGAAAAAAGTATAAGAATGATGGTTGTCGCTATGCTGAAGTTGTCAAAATAGAGCTTTATCTTTCCAAACTCCCAACCACTTTTTTGGGCCAAGGCAGATACCAGGCCTTCCGGAGGTTGAAGAAGGAAATTCGGAGACATGTATACTATAATTCCCAAGGCCATTAGAAGCATGCTAAACAGGAAAAGAGCCATTCTAATAGCATAAAGCTCCGGGGATATGAAGTTGACCAAGTTGTTGGAGAAAGATAAGAAACCTCCAAAAACGGATGCAACGAACAATTGTAGCCAGTTGATGTGGTGGAACTCATCCCGCAATATTATAGCCTGAACGACAATGTAGATGGTAAACACCAGCGTTGTGGCCAGTCCGATATCAAAGCTCATTACCTGGCTAAGCACATATGGAAAGGATGTAGTGGGAGAAACGCCCAATCCGGCTTTGATTGAAAGAGCAATTCCGAGGGATAACAGAAACATCCCGAAAAAATATAAAAATAGCTTCCGGATAACAATAAGGGGGCTTGTCTTTAAAAAATGATTCATTATTATTTCACCTATTATTCTAAAATTTTAAATGCAATATGCTTATTATATGGTACTGCTTTATCTTCGCAGATTATCCTCAACCCTTAGAGGTTTCGGTCGTTGGCACCTGCTCATAGAATTTCTTTCTTTTTTTCTGCGCAAGCACAGAAAAACAAATCAATTCTGAAGAGGTTTCGGTCGTTGGCACCTGCTCATAGAATTTCTTTCTTTTTTTCTGCGCAAGCACAGAAAAATAAATCAATTCTGCGAGCCAATCTGCTAGTACGGATATTATATCATAAAATCGGCAAATTCCTTTCGAATTAAGGGTGAGAATAATTTTTTGAGTTAAATCGAGTTAATTGTCTTGAACTTAAAAAAGAATGATGATATTATTAAGTTGAACAAATACTCGTTTATTGAGCAAATTCTCATATTGAGGTTTTGTCAGTTGATTTGAGTAAAAATACCGCCAAGGTGGTGAAAAAATGTTAAAAGAAGAAAAGCGAAGACAGATGGTTAAAATCGCCAAGTATTACTACAACGAAAACATGACTCAGGAAGAAATCGCAGACAGACTGTCCATATCACGGCAAAAGGTGGGAAGGATGGTGCAAAAGCTTATACCTGAAGGAGTAGTCAAGATAACCATTGACGACACATATGACGATTACATCGATTTGGAGCAACAGCTGGAAAATAAATTTGGACTAAAGGAAGTCGTGGTGACATCCACTCAGGACTCGAACCATTTGACCATGGATGTGATAGGCAAAGCGGCAGCTGAGTATCTGGACAGGATATTAAAGCCAAAGACTATCTTGGGCATAGCCTGGGGCAGGACTCTTGCATATGCTTCACAACATATCGTCAGGGAAAGAAAAAACCTGGATTTATCCGTGGTGCAGCTGGCGGGAGGAGTATTTCCCTTTGGTCATTTTTTCGACGGTGAACTAAGCAAGCAGCTATCTAGGCAGTCAGGGGAGATAACTCGTGATATTTCCTTGAAGCTGGGAGCAAAGCCCTATTTAATGCACAATCCCTTGATGGTGGACAATGCAGAGACCAAGAAGATTTTGATGCAGGAGTCATCAGTCAAGAAAGTATTGGACAAGGCATCACAATGCGACATGGCAATGGTCAGCATAGCAAGCCTCGGAAAATCCGTGACACCCTTCAGAGAAGGGATGCTGGGAGATCAAGATCTGAAGTTTTTAAATGATAAAAGGGCAGTAGGCAATTTTCTCTTCCGATACTTTGATTCTGAAGGCAACATCATAGACGCTCCATTTTATGACAGGCTCATCTGTCCGGAGCTTGAAGATATGAGGAAAATCCCGATGAAGATCTGCGTATCAGGAACAAGAGAAAAGATCAATCCCATTTACGGCGGAATAAAAGCCGGACTGGTGGACGTATTGATAACCGATGCTGAAACGGCTAAGGCCTTAATAAAAAAAATGTAGAGAACAAACCAAGGAGGTAATGAAATGTCTTTATCAAAAGAAACACTTATGGAAATGTATTTAAGAATGAATCATGCAAGGATTTTTGAAGAAAAAGTCGCATATTTCTTTTCAAGAGGAATGGTGCATGGCACAACTCACCTTTCAGTAGGTCAAGAAGCTTCCGGAGTAGCCTCGTGCATGGCTCTAGAGGATGGAGATCTTGCGTCTTTGACTCACAGAGGACACTCTCAAGCTGTAGGATTCGGTTTGGACATAAACAAGATGATGGCTGAACTTTTGGGAAAAGAAACCGGTTACTGTAAAGGAAAAGGTGGATCCATGCACATTGCGGATATCCACAACGGAAATCTAGGAGCCAACGGCATAGTAGGTGGAGGCTACTGTATATCAGTAGGTGCGGCGCTTACTCAGCAGTATCAAAAAACAGGAAAGCTGGTTCTTTGCTTTGCAGGAGATGGTTCTGCAAACGAGGGCACTTTCCACGAAGCTCTTAACCTTGCATCTGTTTGGAAGCTTCCGGTAATTTTCTTTATCGAAAACAACCTTTACGGAATGTCAACGCCAATATCTAAGCACATGAACATAACGGATATCGCTGACAGGGCAAAAGCTTACGGAATACCGGGAATCATCGTAGACGGAAACGACCCTATAGAAATATACGAGACAGTTAGCAAGGCTGCCGAAGGAGTAAGAAGCGGAAAAGGCCCAGTGCTCATAGAGAGCAAAACGTACAGATGGTTGGGTCACTCAAAAAGTGATGCTCAGGCTTACAGGACAAAAGATGAGGTTCAGCAGTGGAAGGAAAAAGATCCTATAGCAAGGCTTAAGAAATTCATGTTGGAAAATAAAATTGCGACAGCGGAAGAAATCGAAGATGTTGAGAAACAGGCAAGAACAAACATGGAAAAAGCCGTTGAATTTGCAAGCGACAGCCCTGAACCGCCAGTTGAGTCGGTAACGGAAGACGTATACGCATAATATATTGAAAGGGAGGGTAAATATAATGGAAATGAAAGAAATGACATATAAAGACGCCATCAACCTTGCGATGAGCGAAGAAATGAGAAAAGATGAGAATGTAATTTTCTTAGGCGAAGATATCGGATTGTATGGAGGAGCATTTGGTGTATCTGTTGGAATGTTCGAAGAATTTGGCGAAGAGAGGGTTAAAGACACCCCGATATCTGAAGCTGTAATAACAGGCGCTGCGGCGGGTGCTGCGGCTACAGGCCTTAGGCCGATTTGCGAAATGATGTTCATGGACTTCATAACGATAGCGATGGATAACCTTGTAAATCAAGCAGCTAAAATGAGATACATGTTCGGAGGAAAAGCAAAGGTGCCAATGACTTTGAGACTTCCTGCGGGAAGCGGTACGGGAGCTGCCGCACAGCACTGTCAAAGCCTTGAAGCATGGTTGTGCCATGTACCGGGACTAAAAGTAGTGACTGCATCGACACCTGCGGAAGCAAAAGGGCTCTTGAAGGCCGCAATCAGAGACGACAACCCAGTATGCTTCGTAGAGCATAAGCTCCTTTATAAAATGAAAGGTGAAGTTCCGGTAGACGACGAATTTGTACTGCCTTTGGGACAATCTGATGTTAAAAAAGAAGGATCAGACGTAACTATAGTTACATACGGAACAATACTGCATAGAGTAATGGAAGCGGCAGAAGCAGTTGAAAAAGAGGGAATAAGCGTAGAGGTAGTAGATCCAAGGACGCTTTACCCTATGGATACTGAAACAATCGTGGAGTCAGTCAAAAAGACCGGTAGAGCGATAGTAGTTCATGAAGCGGCTAAGACCGGTGGCTTAGGTGGAGAAATAGCAGCAATGATTTCAGAGAGCGAAGCATTCGACTTCCTTGATGCACCTGTAATGAGGGTTGCAGGGCTTGATACTCCGATTCCATACAACAGAAACCTGGAAGCTGCAGTAGTGCCAAGCGTAGACTTGATCAAAGATGCGATCTACAAGGTTATGAATAGAAAGTGAGAAAGGAGTTGATATAATGGCAACCGAAATCATCATGCCTAAAGCAGGCATGGACATGGAGGAAGGCACCATCGTAAAGTGGCTTGTCTCCGAGGGAGATAAGGTAGACACCGGAGACCCCATACTTGAGATATTAACTGACAAGGTAAACATGGAAGTAGAAGCGGAAACACCGGGAACCATCCTTAAGATAGTGGCAAAAGAAGGAGACGTTCTTCCTGTATTTACAGTCATAGGATATATAGGGAAAGAAGGAGAGCAGCCGCCGGAAGGCGTAGCGCCTGAGGCTCCTGCAAAGGAAGAAAAACCTGCCGAAGAGGCAAAAGCAGCTCCTGAAAGGGAAGAGGCGGAGCAAAAGCAGGAGGAAGCGACCCAAGGTGGAAAGTTAAGAGCGACGCCTGCGGCTAGAAAAGCGGGCAGGGATAAAAAGATAGACCTTAAGCTCGTAAAAGGAAGCGGACCAAAAGGAAGGGTTCATCTTGCGGATGTTGAAAACTTCAAATCAATAAAGGCTACGCCTTTGGCTGCAAGGATTGCAGAAGTGGATAATATCGATTTGTCTGAAGTCAAGGGAACAGGGTTTGGAGGAAAGATCACTAAAGATGACCTTGCAGCAAAAGAAGCGCCAGTCAAGGAAGCTGCTTCTGTTAAGGAAGAAATGCCTGCACAAGCTAAGGAAAGAAAACTAATACCTATGGTAGGCATGAGAAAGATCATAGCAGAGCGGATGCTGGAAAGCGTGAAGAAGGCTGCAACAGTGGGCCTTGATATCGAAATAGACATGACCGCTGCCATCAAGCTTAGAAGTTCTCTTAAGGATAGGATACTAAAAGAAACAGAAAAGAAAATCACATATACCGACCTTATCATAATGGCTGTGACTAAGGCGTTGGTGAAATACCCAATCGTAAATTCCACGCTTACAGATGAAGGGATACTGCTTAATGACGATGTGAATATGGGTCTGGCAGTAGGACTTGACAACGGGTTGATGGTACCGGTAATAAAGGGAACCCATAGAATGTCGCTTACAGAAATAGTTGAAAAGAGAACGGATACGGTAACAAGAACCGTTAAAGGCAAAATAAAGCCTGATGAGCTTCAAGGAAGCACGTTTACCATAAGTAACCTTGGAATGTTTGAAACCGTTAAATTTACATCTATCATAAATCAGCCAAACAGCGCGATTCTAAGTGTAGGAGCTATACTTGAAAGAATGAGAGTCGTGGACGGGGAGCCGAAAGTCAGAAGCGTGATGAACATGACCCTTACAATGGATCACAGGATAATGGATGGGGTTGACGGAGCGAAGTTCCTTCAGTACCTGAAAGACCTGATGGAAGATCCAACCTTGATGCTGCTGTAGGGCAGTGGAAAGTGGAAAAACGAAGGAGTTGATAAAATGGCAAATGAAATCATCATGCCAAAAGCGGGCATGGACATGGAGGAAGGCACTATCGTAAAGTGGCTTGTATCCGAGGGAGACAAGGTAGACACCGGAGACCCCATACTTGAGATATTAACTGACAAGGTAAACATGGAAGTAGAAGCGGAAACACCGGGGACCATCCTTAAGATAGTGGCAAAAGAAGGAGACGTTCTTCCTGTATTTACAGTCATAGGATATATAGGTAAAGAAGGAGAGCAGCCGCCAGAAGGCGTAGCGCCTGAGGCTCCTGCAAAGGAAGAAAAACCTGCCGAAGAGGCAAAAGCAGCTCCTGTAAAGGAAGAGCCGTCAAAGCAGGCTCAAAAGCAAGAAGACGAATATGACGTTGTTGTTCTAGGCGCCGGTCCGGGTGGGTACGTAGCTGCAATAAGAGCTGCCCAACTGGGAGCAAAAACTGCTATAGTAGAAGCCCAATACTTCGGGGGAACATGTCTTAATGTAGGGTGCATACCTACGAAAACTCTTGTTAAAAATGCAGAGATACTTCATCAAATCGAGCACGCAGGATCAAAAGGAATAATCGTGGGCAAACCTGAGATAGACATGAAAAAGGTAAAGCAGAACAAAGACAGCGTGGTCAAAAAGCTGACTGGAGGAATAGGCGCCCTTCTTAAATCCAATGGCATAACCATCATCGACGGTGTTGGAAGTGCAGGCAATGACGACACAGTGAAGATAGTTGAGGGCAAGGATAAAGGAAAAACCGTCAAGTATGACAAACTGATAATCGCTACGGGGTCACTTCCCCTGGTGCCACCGATACCGGGATTAGATCTGCCGGGAATCATGACCAGCACGGAGATTTTGGACCTTGAGGAAATCCCAAAAGAGCTTGTGGTAATAGGCGGAGGAGTAATAGGCTGTGAATTTGCAACTATCTACAATTCCTTTGGAACAAAAGTAACAATAGTGGAGATGATGCCAAAGCTGATTCCGAACATGGACGCCGAAGTATCTGCAGAGCTTGAAAAGCAGCTTAAAAAAGCTGGAATAAAGGTTATGACCGACTCCAAGGTAGAAAAAGTAGAAACCGCACCGGAAGGGTTTTCTGTTACAGTAAGCGGCAAGGATGAAACCTCCATCAAGGCTGAAAAGGTTCTTGTTTCCATTGGCAGAAAAGCAAACATGAAGGGCCTTGAAGATCTTGATATCAAAAAAGACAGAACCATAGCTGTAGATGACTACCTAAGAACTTCAAAGGAAAACGTATATGCTGTAGGAGATATAACAGGAAAGATTCAGCTGGCTCACTGGGCATCTGCACAGGGAATGAAGGCAGCAGAAAATGCAATGGGAGCAAGCAAGAAGATGGATTGCAGGTTCGTGCCCAGCTGCATCTACACGATACCTGAAATTGGATCTGTAGGGCTTACGGAAGAAGAAGCGCGACAGAAATATGACGTCGCAATAGGAAGGTTCCCGATGATGGTCAGCGGAAAGGCAATCGCCATGGGAGAGACCGAGGGATTCGTAAAGATCATAACAGACAAGAAATACGGAGAAATCCTTGGTGTCCATATCGTTGGCCCCAATGCGACTGAGCTAGTGGCTGAGGTCACTGCCGTTATGAAGCTTGAAGGAACTATCGAGGAGCTTGGGGACATAATACACCCCCACCCGACAATTTCCGAATCCATAATGGAGGCAGCCCATGCCGTTCATGGAGAATGCATTCACCTACCTAAAAAATAATAGAAAATTTCACTTAAAAGCCGCAGGAGTCTTACTTGCGGCTTTTAAACTTGATAAATAAGTCAATAAGATATAAAATATTATAGATAATGATTTGCAGAAGGGATGTAAATATATGAATTATAAAATGTTGGCTGTAGATATGGACGGTACGCTGCTTGACAGCAACAAGTTGATACCGGATGAAAACATCGATGCGTTGTTCAAGTTGCAGAAAAATGGGGTTAAAGTGGTGTTTTCCACTGGAAGGGTCATCGAATCGGCGATGTCATATGCGATGGCTATCGACTTCGAAGCAGACTACGTTGGAAGCAATGGAGCATCAATGGCTTATGAGGACAATTTAGAAACCCTGCAAATAAACACGGACAGGGTAATTGAGTTTGCCCATATGTGTCAGAAAATGAATATTGACTACAATATAATAACGGATAGCCACAATTACTATTATCAAAACCTGGATTTCTACAATATTTACTACTTTGACAACGATATGGTAAAAAACAGCAATATACTATCTAAAAGCCTCTTTTGCGACATTAACGAAATCGAAGCAGAGCTTAGGAACGAAAAGATAATTAAGATGGACATGTACGAAACGGGAGACAACAGGCTGTCGGAAATCTGGGAAAAGCTCGATCATGAGGAGTTTACGATAATAAGGCCGGAAGCAAACTATGTCGAAATAATGAACCTGACGGCCAGCAAAGGAAATGGAGTAAACAAGATAGCAAACCACTACGGAATAGACAAAAGCCAGATAATCACGATGGGAGACAGCGGCAATGACCTGAGCATGTTCGAACAATGCGGTCTTAGCATCGCCATGGGAAACGCTCATGGAGATATAAAAAAGTTGACAAAAATGACCACCGATACTAATGATAATTGCGGGGTCGCAAAAGCGCTCAGAAACCTTCAGCTAATATAACGATTAAAAAGGAGAGTGTCTAATGTCAAGCTCAAAGATGGATGCGTACTTGTTTTGCATACACTGCGACGAAGAAACGGACCACACGATAGAATATAAAAACAATCATATCCACAAGATACAGTGCAACAACTGTGGAGTGGAGATAAAGATAGATCAAGATTACGTTAAAAAACATTTCAAGGAAGAGTTCGTGGCAAGGGTATTAAGCAAGCCTTCCAGGATGACAAAGGAAATGGAAAAAGATATTACAGGCTTTTTAAAGAGCCTGCCTTTTAGGGTGGTAACAAAACCTTTTAGGGTATACAAGGAATTTCACGACAACAAGTAAAGAAATGGAGAAATTAAATGCGTATTGGACACGGATACGACGTGCATAGGTTGATAAAAGGAAGAAAGCTGATTCTAGGCGGGGTAGATGTTCCCCATGAAAAAGGCCTGTTGGGACATTCGGATGCGGATGTATTGGTGCATGCCATAATGGATTCCATCCTGGGAGCTCTGGGCAAAGGCGACATAGGAAAAGCGTTTCCGGACACGGATCAAGCATATGCAGGAATCGACAGCTTGATTTTGCTAAGCAGGGTTTACGGTGTTTTGGAGGAAACAGGCTATAAGATAGGAAACATAGACGCCACTGTCATAGCTCAAAAGCCAAAACTGGCACCCTACATACCTGACATGAGAAGAAAGATTGCAGATGTGCTAAGAACCGAAAGGGAAAATATAAATATCAAAGCGACGACGGAAGAAAAGCTAGGACTTACAGGAAGAGAAGAAGGGATAAGCGCCCACAGCGTCGTACTTCTTGTAACCAAAAAGGACGAAAGGAAGTGATGGCTTGAAGCTGTACAATACTTTGACAAACAAGAAGGACACGTTTGTGCCTATCGAAGAGGGAAAAGTCAAGATGTATGTTTGCGGACCTACGGTCTATAACTATTTTCATATAGGGAATGCAAGGCCGTTTATCATATTCGACGTCCTAAGAAGATATTTCGAATACTGCGGCTACCAGGTTGATTATATTCAAAACTTCACAGATGTGGACGATAAAATAATAAAAAAAGCAAATGAAGAATCATCATCTTCCCAAGAAGTGGCGGATAGATACATCGCTGAGTATTTTAAGGATGCAGATGCCCTGGGAGTCAGGAGAGCTTCTGTTCATCCTAAGGTAAGCGAGAACATAGAGTCGATCATAGATTTGATAAAAAGCCTTGAAAAAAAGGGGCTTGCATACAACATAGACGGCAATGTGTACTTCAGCGTCAAAAAATTCAATGGATATGGCAAGCTGAGCAAGCAGCCCTTAGATGACCTTGAATCCGGAGCGAGGGTAGAGATCTGCGGGGAAAAGAAAGATCCTCTCGACTTTGCTCTTTGGAAAAAACATAGGCCAGGGGAGCCCCATTGGGATAGCCCTTGGGGTCCAGGGAGACCTGGATGGCATATTGAGTGTTCTGCCATGTCATGCAGGTATCTGGGTGAGACAATAGACATACACGGGGGAGGACAGGACCTGATATTTCCTCACCACGAAAATGAAATAGCCCAATCTGAAGGAGCTCACGGGAAGCAGTTTGCAAATTACTGGATCCATAACGGGTATATAAACATAAACAACGAAAAGATGTCTAAATCCAAGGGGAATTTCTTTACTGTCAGGGATATCGCGAAGGAAGTTGATCTTGAAGTGGTAAGGCTTTTCATGCTTTCGGCTCACTACCGAAGTCCTGTAAATTTCAGCAGGGAGCTTTTGATGCAGTCAAAAGCGGCGCTGGAAAGACTGTACAATGCCAGAAGCAATATGACATACCTGATTGAAAACGCAGAGGAAGGCCAAGGGCCAAGTGACAAATGGATTGAGGCACTGGGCAAGTTTAGGGAAGATTTCAAATCGGCTATGGATGATGATATCAACACCGCAGAGGCGCTGGCTGTAATATTCGATCTCGTCAGGGAATCAAATACCAAGCTGGACCGGAATTCTTCCAAAGAAGATCTAGAGGCTGCACTTGTGGTTTTTGACGAGCTGACTGACGTTCTGGGAATTGTTAAAAAAGAAGAGGAACTATTGGAAGAGGATATAGAAAAGCTTATTCAAAAGAGACAGGATGCCAGGAAGAACAAAGACTTCAAGCTTTCTGATGAAATCCGGGATGAACTCAAGGAAAAGGGCATTGTGCTTGAGGATACAAGAGAAGGTGTCAAATGGAAAAAGGTCAATTAAAGGCTAAGATCAAGGATTTTTATCCTAAAAACATATCCAGGTTGGAGGGGAAGGCATTTAACCCAGTCAACCTGGCTTTTATGGGTGATGCCATATACGAAAGCCATGTGCGAAGATATGTGGTATTGAATCACCCCAAAATGAAGGTCAGCGACCTTCACAGACTCTGCATCAGATACGTCAAGGCAACAGCTCAGTCCAAAGCAGTGGGCGTTCTTCATGAGGGATTAACTGAGGATGAAAAGTTCATCTTCAGAAGAGGAAGAAACGCCGCAACAGCGACTGCTCCTAAAAACACATCAATAGTTGAGTATAAGAGAGCCACGGGCTTTGAGGCTGTGATTGGCTACCTTTTTTTAACGGGAGCGGTAAATAGGATGGAAGACTTGATAGAAAAGGCCGTCAGGATATTAGAGGCAGAAAAGTCTTAATAATAGATGATATTTTAAGTTTCAGTGATCTCAATAAAATTAAGGAGAAAAATTAATGGAAATAGGAATCGTAGGGCTGCCTAACGTAGGCAAAAGCACCCTTTTTAATGCTATAACACAGGCGGGAGCGGAGTCTGCAAACTACCCCTTCTGTACTATCGAACCAAACGTGGGAGTAGTTGCAGTGCCGGATGAAAGGCTTGAGAAGCTTGCATCTCTATACAATTCAGAAAAGGTAATACCCACAGCAATCGAATTTGTAGATATTGCCGGCTTGGTTAAGGGAGCCAGCAAAGGAGAAGGACTGGGCAACAAGTTTTTATCTCATATTCGTGAAGTAGATGCCATAGCCCATGTGGTAAGATGCTTCGAAGACGACAATGTGGTGCATGTAGAAGGCAGCGTAGGACCTCTTAGAGATATCGAGACAATAAATATCGAGCTGATCTTTGCTGATTTGGACGTTGTTGAAAAGAGACTCTTGAAAAACAAAAAGCTAGTTAAATCCGGCACTAAAGAGCAGCTTTTAGAGATTGAAGTATTAAACAAGGTAAAAGGGCTCTTGGAGGATAACAAGCTGGTAAGGCCTATTCACTTTACAGATGAGGAATGGGACATCATAAAGAGCTTTCAGCTCCTTACGTCAAAGCCTATGCTTTATGTCGCCAATGTGTCGGAGGACGACCTTGCAGAAGAAGACAACGAACTTGTAAAAGAGCTTAAGGCTTATGCTGACGAAGAAGGCAGCCAGGTGATTAAGGTATGTGCCAGAATCGAAGAGGAGATTTCCCAGCTGCCACCAGAGGAAAAGGGAGAATTTTTGGAGGAACTTGGCTTAAAGGAATCGGGCCTAGACAAGATCATAAAAGCGGGATATAAGCTTCTTGGGCTAATAACCTATCTCACCGCAGGTCCTAAGGAAGTGAGAGCGTGGACTATAACCGAAGGCACAAAGGCTCCGGGAGCGGCAGGAAAGATCCACACCGACTTCGAAAAAGGTTTCATTAGGGCAGAGGTGACCGCCTTTGACAAGCTGATGGAAGCGGGGTCGGATGTCAAGTCTAAGGAAATGGGATGGACCCGTTCGGAGGGCAAGGAATACGTCGTAAAAGACGGAGATGTGATCTTGTTTAGATTCAACGTTTAGATGGAGCTGATAAAATGGAAAATATAAAACAATTGGTAAAAAATTATCCCATAATACCTGCATGCAGGACCAAGGAACAATTTGACGATGCGGTTGAAAGTCAGGCAAAGATTATTTTTATTTTGGAATCAGATATATACGATTTTAAGGATAAAATAAACCGGGTCAAAGACAATGGCAAATACGCTTTCATACACTTTGATCTCATTGCAGGTCTGGCCCAGGATGAAAATGCATTGGAATACGTCAAGGACATGGCAGACCCTACCGGCATAATAACCACCAGGAAGAACTTGATCGTAAAAGCGAAAAAATTAGGCATGAGCACCATACAGAGGATGTTTTTAATCGACACTACGTCTATAGCATCAGCCATCAACATGGCGAGGCAGACCAAGCCGGATGCCATCGAGATAATGCCGGGGATAGCACCTAAGGTTATAAAGGCTATAAAAAGCAGGATAGATACGCCTATAATAACCGGTGGACTGATGACAGAAGAAATAGAAATAAAAATGGCCCTAAAGGCTGGAGCTGTAGCTGCTTCACTTTCCAAAAAGAAGCTTTGGGAATTTAATTGCGAGGAGGATTAGGATGTATCCGCTAAAATTCAAGCCCATATATCAAGAAAAGCCCTGGGGAAACCAACAGTTAAAAAAATTTAGAGACGACCTGCCTGCAGGGAAAATAGGTGAAACATGGGATTTGTCCTGCAGAAAAGACGCAATGAGCATTGTGGAAAACGGAGTAGACAAGGGCAAGACGTTTCAGGAAATGATAGACACATACGGAGAAAAACTTCTGGGAACTAAAATGATAGGCAAGGACTTTCCCCTTCTTGTTAAGATACTAAGCGTTTCCCAGAAACTTTCAGTACAGGTCCATCCCGATGACGAATACGCTCAAAAACAAGGAGAGCAATACGGCAAGGAAGAAATCTGGTACATAATGGACGCTGAGCCTGGGGCAAAGCTTATCCTCGGCACAAACGGATGCACCAAGGAGGAATTCGAAGAGGCGATCCGCCAAGGGAAGGCTGAGGACATGATGAACAAAATCCATATACAAAAAGGAGAGATATATCATGTCAAGTCAGGCCTTATTCACACTGTGGACGGGGAGGTTATGGTTTCAGAGATACAGCAAAACAGCGACACTACCTACAGGGTATATGATTACAACAGGGGAAGAGAGCTGCATATCGACCATGCGCTGAACACCATCAGATTCGATCTGGAAGGAAAGAAAAGCCACGGCGTAACTGCTGTGTTTCCCGAATATACAAAGACCTGGTATGCACTAAGCAAGAACTTTTCTTTGGAGCACTACGATATCGTTGAATGCGTAAATGAAAGATCAGACTCTGAACGGTTCTTCATATTCACCTGTGTGGTAGGAAACGGAGAGATTTTCTACAAAGGTGGAAGCCTGCCGATAAATAAAGGAGATACTGTGCTGATACCCGCGGATTTGGGAGAGTACACTTTAGTAGGACATATGGAAGTGTTAAAAACCTATGTGCCTGATTTTAAGAAAGTTCAAGAAGAGATCATGTACATAGTCGAAAATTAAGTAAAGGCCTGCAGATGTGGCGCGAAAACCCTATCTGCAGGTCTTTTGTGTAACCCGTGTTTGCCTCTTCCTGGCAAACATCAGGATCAGGATGCTAAAAGCTGGGTTGTAAACAGCTTGCCGGGAAGCGCAAAGACCCAGGAGCAGTGGGTGAAGTGCTGACTCCGGAGAAGATAGTTGAAAATATAAAAAATATCGTCAGGGTGAAGAAATGGAATTAGAATTCGATTATTTCAAGAAATGGGTTAAGGACAAGCTGAGGGTAGACCTTGATTCCTATAAGGAAAAGCAGCTTCACAGAAGAATAGGAACTGTCATGAACAGCTCGGGAGCAAAGAATCTAAGGGAGTACGCTGAGCTGATACAAAAAGATGAGAATGTAAGACGAGTGTTTTTAGACTATATAACAATAAATGTCACGGAATTTTACCGCAACAAGGAGATATTCGACGAGTTTGAGGATGGGATAAAAAGCGTGCTGGTGCCCAGGTTCAAAAATTTGAACATCTGGAGCGCGGCTTGTTCGATAGGAGCAGAGCCATACACGGTCGCTCTTATTATGGAAAAGAACAACATAAAGGGATACAAGATACTGGCAACTGACATAGACGATACAATACTTGAACGGGCAAGGGAGGGAAAGTTCAAGGAAAAAGAAATCAAGAACGTGCCAAAGCCGGAGATAGAAAAGCATTTTCTCATAGAAGAGGGACAGTATCACATCTCGGAGAACATAAAGAAAAAGGTGCATTTCAAGAAGCACGATTTGATACTTGATGATTATGATAAAAACTTCCATGCAATTATCTGTAGGAACGTAACCATATATTTCAAAAAAGAAACAAAAATAGAAATATACAAAAAAATAAACAATTCATTGGAAAAAGGCGGGATATTCTTCACAGGAGCGACAGAGAGCATATACAATCCTTCCAGCTTCGGATTTAGAAAGCTATCCACATTTTTATATGAAAAAGTTTGACCAGGAGGGATAATTGATAGACGATTCTCAAAAGTACAGGGATCTATTTTTTTGTGTAGACATCTTCTTTTAGGGTAATAATCAAGTGTATAAATTTTTTTTGAAAGAGGGGTACTTACAAATGAATAAGAAAATGCAATCAATTAATGCTCTGAGGATGCTTGGAGTTGATATGGTAAATAAGGCTAATAGCGGACACCCGGGAATAGTGCTGGGTTCAGCGCCAATGATGTATACCCTGTTTACGAAACACCTTATATACAATCCGGAAAAGCCTGACTGGTTTAACCGGGATAGGTTCGTGCTATCTGCAGGACACGGCTCAGCATTGATTTACGCTACGCTGCATCTGGCAGGCTATAACCTTACAATGGATGACCTTAAGAGTTTCAGGCAGTGGGGATCTAAAACTCCGGGGCATCCTGAATACGGTCACGCAGAAGGCATAGAGGCTACTACCGGCCCTTTAGGCCAGGGAATATCAAATGCAGTGGGCATGGCAATAGGAGAAAGATATCTGGCTGCTCAGCTTAATAAAGAAGGGTTTCCTGTGGTGAATCACCATACATATGTATTGTGCGGTGATGGAGACCTGCAGGAAGGCGTGGCCATGGAATCTGCATCACTTGCGGGACATCTGGGATTGGACAAGCTGATAGTCTTATTCGACTCAAATGATATTCAGCTTGACGGACCTGTAGATATGGCGACTAGCGAAAAGATACAAGCCAAATTTGAGGCTATGAATTGGAGCTATTTAAAAGTCGATGACGGTGAGATGACCGAGGATATCTCAAGGGCGTTGGAAAAAGCAAAAAATATGCTGGGTCCTACTTTAATAGAGGTAAAAACAATAATTGGGCATGGGTCTCCGCAACAAGGACAAAGCGCCACCCATGGAGCTCCTCTGGGAGAAGAAAACACAAATATAGCGAGACAGAACCTGGGCTGGCACCATCCACCCTTTGAAATACCTGAGGAAGTATATGAAGATTTTAGGGAATCAAACGACTTAAAGGGCATGAATGGCTACAACGTGTGGGTTTCCATGGTTGATAGGTACAAGAACAAATACCCCATAGAGGGGAAAATCATAGAAGCTTTGATGAATGGGGAGAATCTGGGAATTGACTACGACTGCGTATTGGAAGACTACAAGCCAAAAGATGTATTGGCCACGAGAGCCTCATCGGGAGACATGCTCAAGATATTGCAGGAAAAAAACCCGTTAATGATTGGAGGAAGTGCAGATCTGTCTTCATCCACCAAAGTAAGAGGAATAGGGGGAGATTTCGGAAGATACAACCCCTTGGGCAGAAATATCAATTTTGGGGTTAGGGAACACGCAATGGCTGCAATAGTCAACGGTCTGGTACTCCATGGTCTTAAAGGCTTTGCCGGAGGGTTCTTCATTTTCAGCGATTACATGAGACCTTCAATGAGACTTGCCGCGCTAATGGGGATACCTTCCATATTTGCGTTCACCCATGACTCAGTTGCGGTGGGGGAAGACGGACCTACGCATGAACCTGTTGAACAGCTGGCAGGACTTAGGGCCATGCCGAATATGGATGTGATCAGGCCTGCAGATGCAAATGAGACCAAAGCTGCTTGGATATTGGCTCTTGAGTCGAAAGACAACCCAACATCAATGCTACTTACCAGACAGAATGTGCCTACCTTGGATAATGCAAGTTTCAAAGGGGTAGAGAAGGGAGCCTACGTGATCTCTCCGGAGAAAAAGGAAGCCAAGGCCATAATCATAGCGACAGGAAGCGAAGTTTCACTGGCACTGGAGGCACAAAAGAAATTGAAAGAAGACAAGATAGACGTAAGGGTGGTATCCATGCCTTCCATGTTCAGGTTCAAGAAACAAAGCGATAAATACAAGGAGTCGGTGCTGCCGAAAGACATCAAAAAAAGGGTTTCAGTTGAGATGGGATCAACTTTCGGTTGGGCTGAGTTTACAGGGAAAAATGGCAGAAACCTTGGGATAGATAAATATGGAGCCAGCGCAAAAGGTGAGGAGATAATCCACAATTATGGATTCAATGTGGACAACTTGGTTAGAATAGTCAAGGAAATGCTGTAAATACAATTGATTTATCAACAAAAGGTGATTTGCGCTGCAAATCACCTTTTATATGGTATAATTGACACTGAATAAATCATAAAGGAATAATTAAATGAAAATAGTACTCACAAGCCTCAACTCAAAATATATCCATACTAATCTGGCTATCAGGTCGATAAAGTCATATCTGAATTTTACTGAAGGAGAAGTAATTCTCAAGGAGTTCACCATAAACGATAACCTGGAAAGCATCTTAAGCAAGCTTGCGGAGGAAAATGCCGATGTATATGCATTTTCGGTTTATATCTGGAATGGGGAGGAGACGGCAAAGCTTGCAGGGAATTTAAAAAAAATCATGCCGGATTCCTTGATAATCGCGGGAGGTCCGGAGGTTTCGTACGATTCTGAAGCCCAGCTTGAACATTACAGCGCAGACATAATAGTGCGGGGTGAGGGAGAAGCTGCTTTCAAAAGGCTGATAGAGGCAATTAACAAAGGCCTGGATATAAACAAGATACCTGCTTTGACCTACAGAGACGGGGGCAAGACAGTATCCACAAAAGATGGACTTGATCTCATGGATATGGACTTTCTTAAGGATGCTTATTCGGATGACGAGCTCGCAATCATGGGCGGAAGGATCATATACTATGAGGGAAGCAGAGGGTGCCCCTTTGCTTGTGCCTACTGCATGTCGTCAGTGGAAAAAAGCATGCGGTTCAGATCAGTGGAAAAAGTGAAAATGGACATAAAAAGGTTTATCGATTTGGGAGTAGATCAGGTCAAGTTCGTAGATAGGACTTTCAACTGCAATAAGAAAAGAAGCAAGGAATTACTGGAATTTATCGTGGACAACAACTCAAACACGAATTTCCATTTTGAAATAGCAGCAGATCTTTTAGATGAAGAGACTATCGGAATTTTGTCTAAAAGCTCCCCAGGGCTGATACAGCTTGAGGTTGGGGTTCAGTCGGTGAATGAAAAAACACTCAAGGAGATCAATAGAGCTACAGACATATATAAAATAAAGGAAAATACCCTTAAGATACTAAGGCTTGAAAACATACATCTCCACCTTGACTTGATAGCAGGGCTTCCCTTTGAGACCATTGATGATTTTGCTTCATCTTTTGATGAAATAATAGAGCTGAGGCCTCATATGCTGCAGCTGGGATTTTTGAAGATATTAAAGGGATCTCCTATGACAGAGCTTCTTGGCAGGCACGGCTACAAGTACAGGCACTACCCACCATACCAAGTGCTTGAAAACAGCTATATGACCTACTCGGATATGAGCTTGCTTGAGAAGGTGGAGCATGTGGTCGACAAGTACTACAACAGCGGCGGATTCAAATTTGCTCTGGATATGGTTTTTGACACGGAAATGGAGACCATGTTTGAGTTTTTCAGGCAATTGGCATCCTACTGGGATAAAAAAGGGCATTTCGACAACGGAGTATCAAAAGACAAGACCTATGAGATACTAAAGGAATTTCTAATTGAAAAAGGCTTTGACGAGCAGATGACTTTGAATGTAATGAAGATGGATTACCTACTTTCCAACAAATGGCCACTTCCCGTATTCTTGCCCCATGCCGGTCCCACCAAAGAGGAAGCCTTTGAAATGTTCAAAAACCAAGAGTTCTTGGAAAAGCATCTGCCCTTATACAGTGGAGTTCCTGCCAAGGAAATATACAAAAAGGTGCATCTAGAGACTTTCTCGACGCCTAGGGGACAGAAGAGGACCGGGCTGTTTTACAAGCCAAAAGATTTGCAGGTGAAAAATTTAAATGCCATGATCTGGGTTCAAGAGGATTTTGGAGCTTGATTTGGCAGTTGATTGTTGGTAGAATTGTTAAATAACAAGTGCAAGAGGAGACGAATTTATGAAGTCATTTAAAGGTATATTTTTATATTGCGTCATTTTGGTATTTTTATTGTCTTTGTCAGCTTCTTTCGAAGGGATGAACATCATTGAAAACAGGCTTACGGGTCTTAGTTTATCCAGCGACCAGATGAAGCTGGCTTTTTACGACAGATATTCTTTAATGGAACAGCTTGGAGACGATGGCAGAAGCGGCAATTCTGATATTGGCTCGGACATAGAGGAGGGCGTGGAGTATACCATTGGATCATCTGAAGACCAGGTTTACGAATTTCAACTGATCCTTTACTATCTGGACTACCTTGATGAGTTTCCTAACGGCAAATTCCAGGAAACTACCAAAGATGCAGTTAGCGCTTATCAGGGGGATAAAGGATTCAAAGCGACAGGAGTTTTGGATTTTGAGACTATGACAGCCTTGCAGAATGAAGAAATAATATATTCCTTGGGTAAAGAAGGTAAAGAAATTCTCAGATATCAGATGATTCTGTACTATATGGATTATTTGACCCAGTATCCAAACGGCTCCTTCGGAGAGGAAACGGCCTCATCGGTGGTAAGATATCAAAGGGATAAAGGACTTGAAGCTAACGGTGAGCTTGACAAAGTGACAAGGGACAGCCTTTTTGCAGAATCCATAACTTACAAGGTAGGTAAAAGAGGAGATGCAATCAAGGCTCTACAAGAAAGGCTTATCAGCCTGGGATATCTCGACGGTCAGGCAGACGGTCAATATGGAAATATGACGGCTCAAGGGGTAACGAGGTTTCAGCAGGAAAATGATTTAGAGGAAACGGGTAATCTTGATCCTGAAACTATAGCACGAATAAACCAGTTGAGTGAATAAAAACGCTTAAATGTATTAGATGAGAATCAAAGGTGGTTTGAGAGCTTTCAAACCGCTTTTTTTTCTTTAAAAATCCTTAAATCGGTTTTTATATAACAGCTCTTCTGATATAATGACTAAAGAGTTACACAATAGTTACATGTGTAACCTAATAATTCGGAGGTAATAAAGGTTGATAACGTTTGAAAATGTCAATAAGACTTATGATAAAACGAAGCATCTAGCCTTGTCAGATGTAAATCTTAACATTTGTAAAGGAGATTTTGTCTTCGTAGTCGGAAAAAGCGGGGCGGGGAAGACCACCCTGATTAAAATGATGCTCAAGGAGCTAGATCCCAGTGAAGGAAAGATATTTGTAGATGGGGAAGACATTACGGGAATCAAAAGAAGGAAGATTCCATTTTATAGAAGAAAAGTAGGAGTAGTCTTTCAGGATTACAGGCTTTTATCGGATAAAACAGTATATGAAAATGTAGCCTATGCAATGGAGATCATAGAAAAAAAACATAAAGACATAAAGGAAAAGGTGCCTGAAGCCCTTAAAATGGTCGGACTTTCCCACAGGGAAAAGTATTATCCTGATCAGCTGTCAGGGGGAGAGCAGCAAAGGGTATCCATAGCCAGGGCGATAATTAACGATCCTAAAATAATAATTTGCGATGAGCCTACGGGCAATCTTGATCCCAAGACTTCAGTAGGGATAATGAAGCTGCTGAAGGATATCAATGACAGAGGCACGACGATCATAATGGCTACTCATGACAGGGAAATTGTAAACAGGATGCAATCCAGGGTAATCACCTTGCATGGAGGCAAGGTGATAGGTGACAAGAAAGGCGGGTACGACTATGAAGATTCACACATTTAAGTACTTGATCCGAGACACCGCCAGGAGCATCAAGCGAAACACTCTTATGAGCATCGCTTCGGTGGTATCCGTTATAGCCGCCCTTGTGATACTGGGCATATTTTTGGTTATTGCCCTAAACATCCAGCACATGACCAGCGATATTGAGAGCCAGCTTGAGCTTAAAGTATTTGTTGAAAAGGACGCCACAGAAGAGCAGAAGAGTCAGCTGGAAGAGCTTCTCATTGCAGACTCCAGGATATCAGAGGTTAGGTTCGAGTCAAAGGAAGAGGCTCTTGAGAAAATGTCAGAAAACCTGGAGCAGTATCAAGGGATTTTACAAGGGCTTGAAGGCGACAATCCCCTTCCCGAATCATTCATTTTGAGAGTGACGGATTCTTCCCAGATAAAGGAAGTCAACGACAGCATATCTGAGTTTGAGGGCGTAGATTATATTAATTACGGACAAGGCTATGTGGATGCATTGATAAGATTCAATGATTTCACTAACCTTTTGAGCCTAGCAGTACTGGTTATTTTGACTGGGATATCCGTGTTCATCATCTACAACACCATAAAGCTGACAGTGTTTTCCAGAAGGAAAGAGATAAGCATAATGAAATACGTAGGGGCTACCAACTGGTATATAAGGGTTCCTTTCATCATAGAAGGTGGGGTTTTAGGATTTACAGGAGCTTTCTTAGCGATACTGGTAGTCAGAAACATCTACTATTATCTGTTGGGAGCGATGGCAGGGCAGTCTGCACTGATAATGGGAGTGACATTTGCTCCGCCGGAGGCGGTTTTGCCCTCTATTACCTTCTACTTCATGATTTACGGGCTGATAGTAGGAGCGACTGGAAGCTTATTTTCGATAACTAAATTTTTGGACGTTTAAAGGGGGAATAATCATTGAAAAAGAAAATATTGTCACTTGGTTTGGTCTTGTTAATGACTATGACCTTTTTGTCTACAGGGGTATCTGCCCAATCTGTAGATGATCTGAAAAACGACTTGGAATCCATAGAGCAAAAGCAGGCTGAAACTAAAAAGAAAATCGATACAACCAAAGCCACTATAAGTGAGGTTATGGAAGAAGTCCAAAGGCTGGACGGAGAGATAACTAAAATCGAAGGAATAATATCAAACCTTCAAAGAGATGTAGATGCCACGGAAGCAAAGCTTATAAAAATAAGGGAAGAGCTTAAAAAAGCTGAAGAAGAACGCAAAGAGTACAAAGAAGTCCTTGATGAACGCTTAAGGGTGATGTACATGTTCGGCGAGAGCAGCTACCTGGAAATTTTGTTCAGTGCCGATGACTTCGGAGACCTTATTTCAAAGATAGATATGATAAGAACCGTTATAGAGTACGATCAGGAAATATTTGCAAAACTCGAAGCTGTGGAGAAGGAAATAGAGTCTAAAAAAGAAGAAATCGAAGTTGAAAAAAACAACATAATCGCCAAGCAAAATGAGGCGAGGAGACAAAGAAGCAGCCTAAGCCAAGTGAGGGTGAGCCGTGAAGGATATGTAAAGGAGCTTACCAGCAATGCCAGGTTGTTGGAACAAGAACAAAAGGCATTAGAAGCAGAATCCAATAAAATCAAAAACGAGATAATTGCGCGACAATCAATAAATGAAAAAGTCAACAGCAGATATTTATGGCCGACTCCGGGATATGCCCGAATCACTTCCCCTTATGGGAACCGAATCCATCCGATACTTGGGTATCAAAGGTTTCACTCAGGTATTGATATAAGCGTAGGGGGCAGAAGAGGTGTAAATACTGTTGCCGTAGGATTTGGAGAAGTCATTGGATCCACGTATTCAGGTGGATATGGGAATGTGGTTACAATAGATTTAGGCCTTGATGACAATGGAAACAAGGTTTCGGCAGTATATGCTCATCTTGCCAGAAGATATGTAAGCGTAGGAGACAAGGTAAGCCCAGGAACTCCAATCGGTGAAGTGGGCACCACGGGAATGTCTACCGGAATACATCTGCACTTTGAAATACGTATTAATGGAAATACTGTAAATCCGCTGAGTTATGTATCGCCATAGAGTAAAAAAATCGGGAAATCTTCCCGATTTTTTATTTTCTGATTTCATTTTTAATGAAATCTAAAGCTTATGTGTTACAATGAAACGTAAGCCAATTTATACTCAAGGAGACCCATATGAATAATAATAACAGCAACAACAAAAAATGGTATGTGCTTATTTTTATCGCCGTACTTATAGTTTCAAATATGGCCACCTTCGTATTTACCAATCTGATAACAATTGCAGTTGGAGACAAGGTGATCGTACAGGCAAAAGATGCCCATACTGCGGATTTCATAACCAAGATGCTGAATCTGAAAAATGAGATTCAAACTTCATATTATAAGGATGTGGATGAGCAGGTTCTATTTGACGGGGCGCTGGCCGGAATGTTCGGTGCCGTAGGAGATCCCTACACCGCATATTATAACGAAGATCAGTTTTCCACTTATCTGGAGCAGCTTGAAGGCAGCTATGTAGGTATAGGTGTCGTAGTGACCATGAGCGACGACGACAGGGTAACCATAGTATCTCCCATAGATGGATCCCCGGGACAAAAGGCGGGACTGGCTTCGGGAGATATAATCATGGCAGTTGACGGTGAGGAGATAAAAGGGCTAAACCTTGAAGAGGTTGTAGCTCTGATAAAAGGTGAAGAAGGAACACAGGTTGAAATAACTGTCTTGAAGAGAAGTTCCGGGGAAGAAATAAATATAAGCATAGTCCGTGAAGAAATCGTCATGACCAGCGTATCAAGTCAAGTGTACGAAAACATAGGATATATGACCATATCCCAATTTGAACCCTACACATTTGAAGAGTTTGAAAGACAGCTGGATGAACTCATAGCTCAGGGGGTAGAAGGAATAGTATTCGACCTTCGAGATAATCCAGGGGGAATGATGAACGCAGTCGTGGATATGCTCGATAGGATCATGGGGGAATCTGTAATAGTTTATACCCAGGACAAACAGGGGAACAGAGAATACGAAAGGTCTACCGACAGACAAAAACTCGAATTGCCCATGGCGGTCATAATAAATGAAGGCTCGGCAAGTGCCGCGGAGATATTTGCTGGCGCCCTCCAGGATACCGGAGAAGGAGTAATCGTCGGAACTAAGTCATTTGGCAAGGGCATCGTACAGCGCATGAGCGATTATCGTGACGGAACGGGTTATAAGATAACCATATCCGAGTATTTTACTCCTAATGGACGGAATATACATGGTATCGGAATAGAGCCGGATATTATCGTGGAAATCGATGAAGAGCTGTTATATTCACAGGAATACAGACTTGAAGATGATGAACAATTCTTAAAAGCAGTAGAAGCAGTCAGGGAATAAATAAAATAAAATGCCGGGAGAAGACCTAGGTCTTGCTCCCGGTGAGTATCTCGTAATCCAGGCTTATCGTCTGGATTTTTTTTAATTTTTCTTTTTCAGCAGCTTCCAGATTCCTGTCAACCAGCAGAGGCGTCATCTCGATAAGGTCATGAAGCTGAAGCTCATCTGGCGAAAATGAATACTGTATCTTCTGTGAGTTGAAGTTAGAGAGGTTTTTTTTGAACAAGTCCTTTACCTTTTGATTCGAATAAGATGCTTTGGAAGTACTTGAAAATAATACATTTCTGAACTCCTTCAGATAGCCGGGCCCGGGAACGACTTTTATCATAGTGGAATTTTCCTTCATTACTCTGAAAAACTCAGAGTAGTTAGAAGGTGAAAGCACGTTTAGCATCACGTCGAAGGCCTCATTTTTATAAGGGAGGTTTGAAAGGTCTCCTACGCTCCATAGGATGGGTAGGCCACAGTTTCCGGCGATAGATATCCCTTCCTTGGAAATGTCGATTCCGTGGAATTCAATATCACGGGCACCAAGCCTTTTATATATGCCGGCGCTTATGCTCCCCTCTCCGCATCCCGCATCCAATATGCTGATGCTTTCCTTGCCGCAAAGTCTATTTATGGAATCTGCCACCTCATCCATCAATATGTGGAATACCCTTGCATCTGCGGTTTTTTGACGGGCTTGGAACAGACTTTTACTGTATATCGAATCATGAGGGGCAAGCAAAAAGTTGACATAGCCTTTTTTTGATATGTCAAATGAGTGGTTTGATTCACATATAAGATTCTTGTTGATCAGAGCCATCGAAGACCTGCATTTGGGACACTGAAAGGTATGTTGATATTTAAATGCTGATGCAAGAAATGCATCCATCTTGCTTAGTTTGTTCATAAATGTCTCCATTTCATAGTGATTATAACCCGTGTAAATGTAATTATAAATCAAGATCAATGTCTTTACAACGAAAAAAGGGCATCCGTTTCTAAATCGGATGCCCCTATGGATCAGATAAGCTCTCTTATGGAGTCTGCTATGTCCTCTGGCTCCACCCAGGAATCAAATCTTTTTACCACATTTCCATTTTTGTCTATGAGAAATTTGGTGAAATTCCACTTGACGCTTTCATCTTCAGCAAATTCCGGGCTTCGGTCCACATTAATCCCGTGGAACTTCTTTTGGACTTCATCGGATAGATCCCAGCCTTGAAAAGGAGCCTTTTCAGTTAGATATGCATAAATTGGATGGACATTTTCTCCCCTTACGTCAACTTTGTCAAATAAGGGAAATGTGACTCCGTAATTCAATTGGCAGAAATTCTTGATTTCGTCATTGCTGCCGGGCTCTTCCTTAAACTGATTGCTGGGAAAGGCGAGAATTTCAAAATCTTTGTTTCCAAGGCTCTGGTACAGAGCCTCCAAACCTTCGTATTGAGGGGTAAAGCCACACTTGCTTGCGGTATTTACCACTAAAAGAACCTTTCCTCTGTACTTTTCAAGAGTAGTCTCTTCTCCGTCTATCGTCTTGACCTTGATATCGTATATGCTCACATTTACCATCCTTTCGTTTCTTTATTGCCCTATGTTTTAATAAATGGACTTCATATATATCTTATTACCCATAAGAATATTTTAAAAACACGGAGATTCGGACAGCTCAATATTTCATAGTTGCACAAATGTTCAAAAAGTGATATAATCGTTTACAGGAGGTTGATGATTTATGAGATTTTACTTGGATACTGCAAATATCGATGACATTGAAAAAGCAGCAAAGCTTGGGATAATCGAAGGGGTCACGACAAATCCCAGCCTGATCGCCAAAGAAGGCATGGATTTTGAAGAAGTTATCAAGACTATCAATACCTTGGTAGATGGATTTGTTTTTGCCGAAGTCACCGCTTTAGATCCGGAAGAAATGGTGGAAGAAGGATTAAAGTTAAATGAATTAAGCGACAAGATGATAATAAAGCTGCCATGTAACTGGGCAGGTATACAGGCTTGCAAGATTCTAAGCAATAAAGGCGTCAAGGTTGCGGTGACACTGGTGTTTTCTGCAAACCAGGCTTTGATAGCTGCACGGGCTGGCGCGTATTTTGTAGCTCCATTTGTAGGTCGACTAAATGATATCAGCCAGGACGGAGTCGGTACCCTTATAAAGGACATAAGGGAAATATTTATGGTAAATAAAATTAAAACTAAGATCGTCGCGGCCAGTCTCAGGAATCAAATGGACGTGTTAAACTGTGCCAAAGCAGGCGTAGACGTTGCAACGATCCCCTATCAGACGCTTTTAGGTCTTTTGAATCATCCACTCACAGATGCAGGTCTTGCCAAGTTCATGAAGGACTGGGATTCAATGAAAAACAAATAAGCACAAGACCTTGCAGATGGCTAGCATTCGTGATATACTGACATTAATTAAATATTTGAAGCCAATGTGAAAAAAGTGAAGGCCGTAAAACAATCTGATAACAGGTTTTTTTACGGTTTTTTTGTATGAATATTAACATACGCATTGGAGCATGCGCATTTATGCGCAAAAAAAGAATAGGAGGAAATATAATGAAAATTGCTATTGGTTGTGATGAAGCCGGTGTAAGATTGAGAGATATCCTAAAGGCTTTTGCTGAAGAAAAGGGACATGAATTAACAGACTTCGGAGTCAAAGAGGGGGAGAGCGTGCTATACCCGCTTATCGCCGAAGATATCGCAAAAGCTGTAGCTTCCGGTGATTATGAAAGAGGGATAATCCTATGCGGCACAGGAATAGGAATGGCAATAACCGCAAACAAAGTACCTGGTATCAGAGCTACCGTCGCACATGATGTGTTCTCCGCTGAAAGATCGATTAAAAGCAACAATTGTCAGATAATCACTATGGGAGAAAGAGTTATAGGTGCAGAAAGTGCAAAGACCGTCTTGAATGCCTGGTTGGAGTCAACTTTTGACGGAGGGAATTCATTGCCAAAAGTCGATAAAATGATTGAAATTGATGAAAAGTACAGATCACAGAGGTGATTTAAATGGAAAAGATTACGATTATAGGAGCAGGAGCCATGGGCAGCGCCCTGACTACTCCATTAATTGAAAACGGAAACGAAGTAAGGCTATGGGGAACAGAGCTTGACGGACACATTATCGATGAACTTAGAAAAGGAAACAACCATCCAAAACACAAATATCCACTTTTAAAAGAGGCTAAGCTTTTTAAGGTGGATGAACTGGAACAGGCAATGGAAGGAAGCCGATACGTTATAATGGCCATAACTTCAGATGCGCTGGGAATGATATTCGACAGAGTGGTTCCATATCTGAAGGAGGATTCCATTGTAGCGACAGTATCGAAGGGATTTGACTATGACAAAGAGGGGGAAATCGTCATTCTCCCTGAGATTTTAAAAGAAAAGCTTCCGAATGATTTGAAATCCATACCCATAGTAGCGGTGGGAGGTCCTTGCAAGGCCAACGAGGTTCTGTACAGATCGCCGACATGCGTGGTATATGCCAGTGAGGATATGGCTGCTTCCAAGAAATTCAAGGAGCTTATCGCCACAGAAGTGTACAACGTCAAAACCGACGATGACATCATAGGCACTGAAATATGTGCTGCCATGAAAAATGCCTACGCAGTAAGCTTGGGTATGGCAGAAGGCTACAAAGGGATAAAGGGTCTTACTCACAACAATACAAAATCCGCGCTATTTACTATAGCTACTGAAGAGATGGATCTGTTTGCAACAGCCATGGGTGGAAGCGCCAAGTCAGTTTATGGGCTTCCCGGATCAGGGGATCTCGAGGTTACAGGTGAAGCAGGGCGAAACAGGATTTTGGGAGAAGTGGTTGGAGAAGGAATGAAGTCCAGCATGGCAATCCAAAAAATGCAGGATGAAGATATAACCGTAGAAGGCTACCCGGCAATCAAGTTTGGGTACAATCTGGTGAAAAATCTGGACGAAAAGGGTAAGATCGATATAAAAAGACTTCCCTTGTTGACAGCTCTTTATGAGATACTATATCAGGATGCTCCCTGCTATGAAACTATCCAGAAGGTCTTGAACGATTACTGCAACAGCTGATAAAATGATTTGTTGCAGGCAAAAGAGTCGGAATTATCTTTCCGACTCTTTTGCTATGTAATCATATATTTTTTTAAGCTGCATAACGTCCATTCCAGGGAAAATCCCACTATTTGTACCAAGTATGAAGCCTCTGAAATTAGTGGTTTTGCGTATCTCATCTGCGATGAGCTTCATTCCATCATCGGTCTTGGACTTTTCTATATGGTTTACATCCAGATGTCCCCACAAACAGATTTTATCTGCATAATCCTTCAAACAGCTTAAGTCAATCTTGCAAACCTGGTCTATGCAGTGAATTCCTTTGAAGCCTGCATCGACGATTTCGTCAATAATAGAAACATAGTTGCCGTCGGAATGGAAAAATGGCACAAGATTATTTTTATGAGCATGCTCCACCTGATGCTCAAGGGAGGAAAGGAACAAATCCTTAAAAAGCGGAGGGCGTATGATCAGCCCGCCCTGATAGGCAATGTCATCTGCGATAATAGCACCGTCGATTCCCAGGTCTGAAATAGCGCTTAAGGCTTCGATATTTATTTTGGAGACTCTTTTAATGAAATCCTTTGTTTCGTCACTTTTCTTAAGGATCATGGAAAGGAATTTCTCGAATCCATAATATCTTATGCCAAGCTCGAAAGCGCCGTCGAGGATAGAAAAATTAAAAAAACCAGTCATGTTGGTCCATTGGGAAATCTCATCCTGGGGTATTTTGATGCTTGGGAAAGCTTCAGAAAAGTCATATACAGGTGGAAGCACTATTATATCCACGCCCAAATCTAAAGCATAAGCATTTTTGGTATCAAAATCCACACTTGACACTTTAAAATGCTCCTTTATGGCATCATCGTCAAGCACCAGCTCGCCTTTTGGAACAGGGATACCTGATTTTCCTGCTATTGTGTCTGCAACTATTCTTTTTGAAGCATGATTATCAGACATGATCCACCGGAAATTTCAATTCGTCGATTATGACATTGCGTACGGCTTCTGAAAGCGCAGCTGTATCATTTTTATTTTCGTCGGTGATTTCAATCGGCGGCAATATAGTCATTTTGACAGTAGCCGGCTGTATTTTGATGCTTCCTTTTTTCATCATATTTATCGAGCCGTTTATCGCCACCGGTACTATAGTCGCTTTGCTTTTTGAAGCCAGCTTGAACCCCCCGGCCTTAAAGTCCATGACTTCACCTGTTTTGCTGCGGGTGCCTTCGGGAAACAAAACTAGATTGTAGCCTTCCTTCAATGCATTTATCCCCTCCCTTATGGCTTTGAGAGACTGGCGCATGTCCGTTCTGTCCATAAAAACGCATTTAAGATGCTTCATCCAGGAGCTGACTACCCTCATCTTGGTCATTTCTATCTTGGAAATAAAACCCTTATCCCTGTTCACATACCCTATCATCAAAGGGATATCAAAATTTGACTGATGATTTGCTACGAACAGCACAGGCCCTGTTGCAGGGATATTTTCTTCCCCCTTGACCGTAACGCTGCTGCCGGTAAGCCTGATTAAGTTCATCGCCCATTTTCTTGCCCTTTTGTTGGCAAGCGCGTAGGCATCAGCAGTCCTATTTTGCCTTTCGAATTTGTTTGCCTTTGCCAAATCGGGAATAGTAAGCATAGTGCTCAGCCCAAAGTAAATAAACCAAATAATCGTTCTCATAAAAATATCGTCCTTTCCATTTGATGGAGCTTTGTCCGTTCATTATAATATATCATAAAGATATAGCCAACTGTAGAGAAAAACTTTTTAGAAAGATATTCATATTTGGAAACTATTTCGTAAACTTCGAGGTATATATTGTATAGAGGAATTAGGGCGAATATTTGAAAGGGGATGAAGTGGTGAAGAAAAAGATGGCTATTATTTTAGGAGGAGTAATACTTATGGGATTTGTCCTAGCCGCAGTAGTTTTCGCATCGCAAAATTTATTGGTGAAGACTGATTCAGATGGATACCTATATACAGTACGGGGCGAAAAAGCCAGCATAAAGGGCTACGAAGGAGAAAGGACGATTTTGGAGATACCGGATGCCATAGAAACGGAAAAGGGCGAAATCATGGTAAAGGATATCGGGCGTGGAGCCTTTTCGGAGAATGAAACCCTAGAGATGATAGTAATAGGCGAAAATATAGAGTCCATAGGAAGTTTGGCATTTTCTGACTGCTCATCCCTTAAGAAAGTCGAGTTTATGGGTGATGCGCCCGCCATGGGCAAAGACGTATTCGCAGGGTGTCATAGGGAATTGGTTCTTTTATTTGAGCATGGGAAAACAGGTTATTCCAAAGACGAGTTTGGTTACGATGCACAACCTTTTTTTAGAGTGTATTACGAAGCAATTAACGAAGACTCAGGTGATGTTCCTGAAGACGGCGGCAGATATGGAGAAGGTGAAGAGGTTGTGGTCTTGGACAACTCTGGGAATTTGACGAGAATGGGACATACATTTAACGGGTGGACTGCAAATCCAGATGGAAGCAAAGAGGCGTACCAAGAAGGGGAAATAATAGTAATGCCCGGAGAAAACCTGATTCTTCATCCAAATTGGAAAATAAACAAATACGAGATTACATTTCATTCCAATGGAGGAGATAAAATTGATGCCATTGAAGTCGAGTATGACAATCTGATACCTGAGCCTGAGAAGATACAGAAGAAGGGCTTTGTGTTTATCGATTGGTTTAGAGATAAAGATCTAAAGGATAAATGGGACTTTACATCTTCAAAAGTGAAAGAGGAAGTGGAGCTTTATGCAAAGTGGTTCGAGCTTCCAAAAACACCAACGGGACTGAGGGCAAGCACTCATGGCTACGATCAGATCAGCCTGGCTTGGAACAAATCCGGAGGGGCTGAAAGCTACGAGATATTCAGAAGCGACTCCAGCCAGGGAGACTATAAAAAGATAGGTGAAACCAAGACCGCTGCATATACAGACAAGGGTCTCTCTTACCAGAAGACGTATTACTACAAAGTGAGGGCCAAATCCAGTGAAGGGGATATAAGCGCTCAAAGCGAGCACTCAAAATCAGCCTCTGCCAAGGCAGAGCTGATGGTTCCGGGAGGCTTTGCTGCCAGTCGCCACGAGCCAGCTAGGATGAGGGTAAGCTGGAATCGATCCGTAGGAGCAACGGGTTATGAAATCTATAGATCTGACAGCCCATCAGGAAACTTTACCCTATTGACCAAAACTACATCAACAAGTTACGTAGACCCAAATGGAACGTGGAACAAGGGAAACTACTATAGAGTCAGATCCTACAGAACAGTAGGTGGCAAAGACGTATACAGCGGCTATACTTCAGTCAAGGGATATGGAAGAGTAGGGGATGCGCTAGGGAGCTATCTCTCATCATCCTCCAATAGGACAAGCGTAAACAATGCTACAATCAGATTAAATGGAGGGCATCTTTCCAATGCCTGCGTATATTTCACATCGGAAGCCATGAGAAGGGTAGGAGTGCCTGTAAGGACGTCCATGAGAAATATCGACTATCTCCTTCCGTATCTATATGAAAATGGTTGGAAAAAGGAGCGGGACTACACCAGGTTGAGAAAAGGTGACCTGTGCTTTACTACTGATGCTGCCGGCAATAAGGATGGAAGGCCTACCCACGTCTATACCTTTATGGGGTGGGTGGAAGAAGGCAATTACGAGTATGCATATATTTGCGACAATCAAGCTCCATACTACGACAACAAGGTTCTTCATATCAGAAATTTCTTAAATCCCGGAGAACATGACGGATCGGAAAAAGAAGCGTTTAGTTATTTTCTTTACAACAGATAATAAACAAAAGCGATGCCGGAAGATAACTGGCATCGTTTTTGTTTATCAGGCAGTGTTTTATGGTATTAATTATGACAGGAGGGGATTATTTTGGATGAGCATAAATCACATATGGGCCATAATGATAATAATGGAAATCAAAAGATGTCAGGACACGGTCATAAGGATCATCACGAAATGATGATAACAGATTTTAAAAGGAGGTTCTATATTTCCATTATCGTGACAGTGCCGATTCTCGCATTATCTCCTATGATTCAAGATTGGCTGGGATGGGAGATGGAGTTTGCAGGCAGCAAATACATTTTGTTTGCATTGTCCAGTTTTATCTATTTATACGGAGGTTGGCCTTTTTTGATAGGATTCGTGGATGAAATAAAAGAAAGAAGCCCAGGAATGATGACGCTCATTGCCATGGCAATCTCCGTAGCCTATTTCTACAGCTCGGCAACTGTATTTCTAATCGAAGGAAATGATTTTTTCTGGGAACTGGCCACATTGATAGATATCATGCTGTTGGGTCACTGGATCGAGATGAGGTCGGTGCAGGGAGCATCAAGGGCAATGGATAAGCTGGCACAGCTGATGCCTGATGAAGCGCATCTCCTATCGGAGGGAAAAGTCATGGATATAAGCGTCGACAAGCTGAATGTAAATGATACGATACTGGTCAAACCTGGTGAAAAGATACCTGCCGATGGGGAAATAGTAAAAGGAACAGGCTACGTCAACGAGTCGATGCTGACAGGCGAATCAAAACCGGTTGAGAAAGGGGAGGGTGATGATGTAATAGGTGGATCGGTCAATTCTGAAGGGTCCTTGGAAATATCAGTTAAAAAAGTAGGAGAAGATTCTTATCTGTCAAAGGTAGTCCAATTGGTCCGTCAGGCTCAAGAATCCAAGTCAAAAACTCAAAACATGGCTGACAAGGCCGCGCTATGGCTTACAATAATAGCGTTGTCTTCAGGAGCAATCACTCTAAGTGCTTGGTTGTTGGCGGGAGCCGAATTCACATTTGCCATAGCCAGAATGGCGACAGTTATGGTAATCACATGTCCACATGCTCTAGGACTAGCCATACCTTTGGTCACGGCGAATACGACTGCTATTTCAGCAGAAAATGGGCTTCTGATAAAAAATAGGACCGCCTTTGAAAATTCTAGGAAAATAGACACGGTTGTGTTTGACAAGACAGGAACTTTGACGGAAGGAAAATTTGGAGTGAATCATATTGAGGTATTTGGGGACAACATGGATAAAAACAAGGCGGTTCAAATTGCCGCATCCTTGGAAAAAAACTCCGAGCATCCCATAGCCGACGGAATAGTTGCACATGCTAAATCGATTGGCATGGAGATGTTTGATATAAATGAGTTTAAAGCTATAAAGGGAAAAGGGGTAGAAGGTTATATAGATGGAGAAAAGTATTTCATGGCAAGTCCGGGATTTTTGCGGGAAAACAACATAAACATACCCGGTGATATGCCCGATTTTGATATTTCAACTAATGTTTTTCTGTTAAAAGAAAAAAATCTGTTAGCTGCATTTGGGCTCTCCGATAAAATCCGGCCCGAATCAATGGAAGCTGTGGAGAAACTGAAAAGCATGGGGATAGGCTGCTGGATGCTCACAGGGGATAATAAAAAAACTGCTGCTCAAGTATCTGAAAAATTAAATTTAGATGGATACTTTGCGGAGGTTTTACCTGAAGAGAAACTAGAAAAAATCAAAGAGCTTCAAAACAAAGGCAGGTATGTGGCCATGACAGGTGATGGAATAAACGATGCTCCGGCACTTGCTCAAGCTGATGTGGGGATTGCTATTGGCTCTGGGACTGATGTAGCGGCCGAAACTGCCGATATAATTTTAGTCAATAGCAATCCGTTGGATGTGACGGTACTCATTGTTTTAGGCAAGCTGACATATAGAAAAATGATTCAAAACCTGATGTGGGCCACAGGATACAACGTAATTGCAATTCCTTTGGCCGCAGGCGTTCTCTATTCCGCAGGAATTGTCATATCTCCGGCTTTAGGTGCTGTGCTGATGTCCTTAAGTACAATTATAGTAGCCGTTAATGCCAAGCTGATCAAGTTATAATTTTTCTATTTTTTCCTTATCCGAAATATCTTCTTTTAGAAGATGGGAGTAATCCTCGCCCATCTTTTTCTTGAGCTTGCCTGCCATTGCGATGTCATTTATGAGTATAGCTCCGGCTAGCTTGCCATCTTTGAAAAACAATTTTTTGAATTTAGTGTCGTTTCTATCTCGCAAGCAGTTCAAACCTTCAGTCTTGCCTTCGATGTCTCCAAGTGAAAATGCCTTCACGTTTAAAATCGTAAGCATGTTTGAAGGTGTGATGGCTTCATAAGATTCTTCTTTGCCAATCATGTTCCGGCCTGCCATTTTACCTTGTTCTATGGCAATAGGCCAGATATTAAAAGACATTTGATTGAATTCTGCAACATCTCCTGCTGCGTAGATGTCTTTTGCGCTGGTTTCCATGTACTCGTTGACTATTATCGCCTTGTCTGTTGCTATTTCAGCATCCTTGGCAAGGCTTATGTTGGACCGTACTCCTGTAGAAAAGAGCACAAGATCTGCGTCGACCTTATCGCCGCCCTTTAGAATGCATCCGGTTACCGGATTGCCCTCTATTTTTTCAACCTGGGCGTTTAAGTACAATGATATGCCTTGATCCTCCACGATTTTTTTAACCACATTAGAAGCCTCTTCGTCCATCTGCCTTGGCAGAAGCCTGGGGGCAAACTCCACAACGGTTACATCAAGACCTAATTCTTTTAATGCGTTTGCAGCTTCTAGACCTAAAAGTCCTCCTCCTACTACTGTAGCCTTTTTCGCGGTTTTCGAAAATTTTTGAATGCTTTTTACGTCATCCATGTCTCTAAGTGAAAAAACTCCCTTGCTGTCTGAGCCTTCAACAGGTGGTACGAAGCTGGATGCCCCATTTGCCAGAAGCAGCTTGTCGTAAGGCAGGCTCTTATCTTCTGAGATGATGACGGTCTTTTCATTTGTATTTATTTTTTTCACCTTGGTTTCGAGGATTATGTCTATTTTGTTGTCTCTGTACCAATTTTCCGGATGTATGTAAATTTCATCAATTGAAAAATCTTTTGACAGATAGTGTGAAAGCCTTGTTCTGTAATAAGTGTAGTATGACTCCTCTGTTACCATTGTTATTGTTGCAGACGGATCATGCTTTCTTATCTCTTCGGCGGCAGAAAGCCCGGCTGCTCCGTTTCCTACTATTACTATATTCATTATATTTCCCCCTTGAATTAAAGTTACCTTATTTTTATCCTTCTGTGGTCAGATTTAAACAAATCAAAAGGAGCAGTTGTTCGAATTTTAGTACAATTTTATCATATTTAAAGGCCGGGTTGCTTGTGTTTGTGGTTTTTTTGTGGTAGAATTGTACTGTAGATAGATTTACTTGCTAGAAGTGTATGCTTTTCAGCGATAAAGGCAAACCAGTCGAAAGGCTGGGACGCAAAGCCAAGGGTCTTACCTTTTTAAAGGAAGATAGCCGGTTACCGAAGGGGAAGTTTTTTTATTGTATTAAACCGATGGACTTTTCATCGATAATGGCAAACCAGTTGAAAAACTGGGACGCAAAGCCAAGGGCCTTAACCTTGAATTCAAGGAAGGCAGCCGGTTGCCGAAAGGAGAGTTTTGTTTATGAAAAAGCTCAGCATAGCCGCTGTTTTAATATTTGCAATAATTGCTGCAGGAGCAGCAACTGGCAACGTATTTTCAAAAGATCAAGACAGTTTGATAAACGACGAGCTTATACCCTTGAGCTCATCTCAGAATATCGCTTATAATGAATTGGAAACTGCTCTTGAAAATCTTGACGTGAAAAATTTCGAAACCTCATCAGGCAGCATCGAAGTTAATGAAAGCCTGTTGGAACAAGGAGTCATAGGAATCAAATTCAATTACGGATTGGATAAAAAGATAAAAATAGTGGTGGAAAAAGGCGAAGAGCAAGTGCACTACAACTATGTTGATATAGGTAATTACGAATTGTTTCCTCTGCAATTTGGCAACGGAGACTACAAGGTATCGGTTTTGGAAAATACTACAGACAACAAATACAGAGTCCTTGGCACTTACGAAGCAAATGTAAATTTAACAGACGGCAATTTAGTATATTTAAACTCTATACAAACAGTAAATTGGAGCAAAAATGATGAAAGTTCGGTTATTGCAAAAGAGCTTACGGAAGGACTTGAGACAGACTCACAAAAATTCAAAGCAATATATGAATATATAGTAAGAAACATAGACTACGATTACGATAAAATTGACGGACTTGATTATTCCTACATACCTGACAACAGGGTTACGCTAGAAGAAAGAGGCGGCATATGCTATGATTATTCCGCATTGATGGCTTCCATGCTTCGAAGCGTAGGAATACCATCGAAATTGGTCAAAGGTTATGGAGACTTTCAGCCTGAGGTATACCATGCTTGGAACGAGGTCCTTTTGGACGGAGATTGGTACGTCGTCGATGCCACTTATGATGCACAGCTATTAAGAAATGGCAGAGAAGTGCAAATAGTCAAGAGTCAGGATGAATATTCAGCAGTTAATTTCTATTAAATTTGATAAATAAGTTTCTTGATGAATCCCCAAAAAAAATCCGGCACTCTGCCGGATTTTTTTTTAAAGGTCTGGTCAGCGTTATTTATGATACAATTAACTAATATGTCAACTATATGATACTTGGAGGAATCTACATATGCTGATGGCTACCAGTTACGGTCTTTCTTTAGTGCTGATTATAAACATAATACTGACTTTTACGATAATATTTCTCGAAAGAAAAAATCCGCAGAGCACTTATGCATGGCTGCTTCTTTTATGGATGATTCCTGCAGCGGGGTTTGTGTTCTATTTATTTTTTTCTCAGAATCTGGCTAGAAGAAAGATATTCAAGTTAAATACAGAGGAGAAAGCTCTCACCAATAGCTTGATTCAGAGGCAAAAGAAGGATATGGCTGAAGATAAGATATATTTTGAGGAAAAATCAAGGGAGAGATATAAAGATCTCGTCTATTTTCATCAAAATCTTAGCAATGCCCTTTATACCAACAACAATAAATTAAAGCTCTTTACAGACGGGAAAGTAAAGTTTGATGCGCTGATGGAGGATATGAAGAAAGCAAAGCATCACATACACTTCCAATACTTCATATTCAAAAGCGGAATTTTGGCAACTGAAATCATGGAGATTCTTAAAAACAAAGCAAAGGATGGAGTGGAAGTAAGGCTTCTCTTCGACGATATGGGGGGGTTTTTTCTAAATAAAAAAGATATGGATGACCTGCTTGCGGCGGGAGTAAAGGTGGCTAGGTTCTTTCCATCAAAAATAAAGCTAATAAATTTAAAGGCTAATTATCGAAACCATAGAAAAATAGTTGTAATCGACGGCAACATAGGCTATATTGGAGGATTCAATGTAGGGGATGAATATCTAGGCTTGGACAAGAAAAAAGGCTATTGGAGGGATTCGCACCTGCTAATTGAAGGAGCGGCCGTTTATGAGCTCCAGCTTAGATTTATCATGGATTGGCGGGCTTCAAGCAGCGATGAGATAATGATAACTTACGAATATATGCCGGAGATTCCTCGTGCGGGACGGGTAGGCGTACAAATAGTTTCTTCAGGTCCGGACGATGCCAACGAGCAGATAAAGCAAGGCTACTTGAAAATGATCAATACCGCAAAGTCGTATATCTACATTCAGACGCCGTATTTCGTGCCGGATCAGAGCATACTGGAAGCTGTGAAAATTGCGGCCAAATCAGGGGTTGATGTCAGAATTATGATTCCGGACAAGCCAGACCATATATTCGTATATTGGGCTACTTTTTCATACGTAGGAGAATTGTTAAAGTACGGAGCAAAGATATATATTTACAACAACGGATTTTTGCACGCAAAAACCGTAGTTGTAGACGATCAGATTTCTTCCGTAGGGACATGCAATTTTGATATAAGAAGCTTTTCTCTGAATTTTGAGGTAAATGCTTTTATATACGATCACGATTTTTCTTATCATATGAAGGAAGTTTTTATAGAAGATATGAAAAAATCGGTAAGATTAAACGAAAGCAGATATGAAAAAAGATCTATAATCATAAAGATTAAAGAATCGATTTCCAGGTTGTTTTCACCTATTCTATAGATTGCAAGGAGGTATTTTATAATGCTCGGCATAGTGCTTGAAGGGGGAGGAGCAAAGGGAGCATACCAAATCGGCGTTTGGAAGGCTATTGAGGAGCTAAAGATTTCATTTCAAGGAGTCGTAGGAGCGTCAGTGGGTGCTCTAAACGGGGCTATGATGGTTCAAGGAGATTTTGATAGGGCGAAAAGTCTTTGGGAAACCATGGAACCTAAAAGAATAATAGCTGAATCTGCAGAAATAATCGACAGGGTAATGGACCACGAATTCATAACGGATGATATCCTCTGTTACAGACAAGAGATGAAGTATGTTTTCGGTATCGAGGGGTTTAATATTGACCCGTTCAAAGAAATTTTAGATGAATGTGTTAACGAGTCGGCCATAAGGACAAGTGGAAAAGATTTTGGATTGGTTACAATTGACTTGGAAGCCGATGAAGGTATTGAGCTTTTCAAAGAGGACATACCAAAAGGAAAAATGAAAGATTTTTTGCTGGCTACCAGCTTTTTGCCATTTTTTAAGGAAGAGAAGATTTGTGGAAAGAGATATCTCGACGGAGGTTTTTACAATAACCTTCCCATGAATATGCTGGTGAAGAAGGGCTACAAGGATTTATTGGTGGTTAAGCTCAATGATAGGGAAGATCGATTCCCTGTGGATGAAAAAAACTTAAACGTAGTAAGAATAATTCCATCCAAGAATTTGGGGAAAACAATGGACTTTTCAAATGATAGAATTTTATCAAATATGGAAACCGGCTATATTGATGCAATGAAAACACTCTCTGTGTTATAATGGTTAGCAAACAAATGGTCTAAAATGGAGGAGAAACTGTGTCAAAAATAAAAGTAGGTATAATTTTCGGAGGCAAATCCAAGGAGCATGACGTATCTTTGATGTCTGCATCAAATGTTATAGAGGCGATGGACAAGGAAAAATACGATCTTACCACCATAGGAATCGACAAGGAAGGTAACTGGTACATATACGAAGGAATCAAGGAAAAAATAAAGGACGGATCATGGATCCTTGACGAAGAAAATCTGATTAAGGATTTTTCAGTATTTCACGATGATTTAATAGACGAGATAGACGTGTTCTTCCCGGTGCTCCACGGTCCGAATGGAGAAGACGGCACCGTTCAAGGCTTATTGGAGCTTATGGGAAAACCCTATGTTGGCTGCGGCGTCCTTGCTTCAGCAGTAGGGATGGACAAGGTCATGTGCAAAAAAATATTTAAAGATGCAGGGCTTCCTCAGGGGAACTTTTTGTCTGTTAAGGAGTGTTTTTGGGCTAAGGATTCAGACCAAATAATCGATGAAATTCAAAGTGAAATCGGATATCCTTGCTTTGTAAAGCCTGCGAATATGGGTTCCAGTGTTGGAATTTCAAAGGCACATGACAAGCAGGAGTTAATCGAAGGGATCAAAGAAGCTTTTCAATACGATAAAAAGATCATAGTTGAAGCCAATATAAACTGTAGGGAAATCGAATGCGCCGTTTTAGGAAATGACGACCCCGCAGCATCGGTTTTAGGCGAGATAGTTCCTTCAAAAGAGTTTTATGATTACCAATCTAAATATTTAGATGACGGGAAGTCTGTTTTAATAATACCTGCTGATTTATCAGAGGAGATTACCGAAAAAATCAGGAACTATGCTATAGAAGCGTATATGGCCATAGATGGAAATGGATTGTCGAGAGTAGATTTCTTCGTAGAAAAGGATACGGATGAAATATTTATAAATGAGATAAATACCATGCCGGGTTTTACTAACATCAGCATGTACCCCAAGCTTTGGGAGCATACGGGAATAAGTTATCATGACTTGATAGTGAAGCTGATAGATTTGGCATTTGAGAAGAATCTCTAAAAAAACAGCTTCCAGAGCAATAATTTGCCAAAAGGAACAAGAAGAAAGTTGGAAAGCGGAAAGTAGGAAAGTGGAAGTTGATTAGAACAATATATGCTCCGCGCATGCCGGACCAAATGCCACATAAGTAATATATCTTGCAATTGTAGGGTAGGGTCTCTGTGCCCTGCCGCAGACCTGATGCCTTTTAGGAATCTCAGGAAATACTTAAATTAGCAAAGCAGGTGCAGGATGAATGTTAAACATGGTGGAACAATGGCTGAGCGATAGTTAAACGATAGGAAAAACAAAAGCATTTACGACTGTTTGACGACAGCTTACCGACAGCCAAACAACCGTTTAACTGGTACTAGAGTCACCCGTAACCATGCCGGACCAAATGTCACATAAGTAATATATCTTGCAATTGTAGGGTAGGGTCTCTGTGCCCTGCCGCAGACCTGATGCCTTTTAGGAATCTCAGGAAATACTTAAATTAGCAAAGCAGGTGCAGGATGAATGTTAAACATGGTGGAACAATGGCTGAGCGATAGTTAAACGATAGGAAAAACAAAAGCATTTACGACTGTTTGACGACAGCTTACCGACAGCCAAACAACCGTTTAACTGGTACTAGAGTCACCAAAACAACACTCAGGCTTTCGCTTTGTTCAAGCCTTCGTTAAGGGGTGGCGCATGCAACGCAGGTTCTAACGAAAACTCAAAGACGTTTACTGCGTAAACATATTTAACGGCAGCAACACTTCAAAAGTGTCACTGCCTTCAAAGAATACCCAAGTACTTTGGCTTACAAGCAAGCTTGACGCCTCAAAGTGCTTGGGTATTCTTTTGTTTTCTTTTGTTTTCTTTTGTACTTGTGCGGTCATGCTAAAAATGATAAAATTAACATCAGTCTAAAAAGGAAAGGGTATTTTGATGAATAAAAAGAAGATATGGATATCAATTACCGGTCGAACTAAGCACTCAGAAGGCAAAGAAGACGTAATTGAGCTCGTCACCGAAGGCGAAATGTATAGAAAGTCAACAAGTGACTATATAATATATGATGAAACAGAGGTATCTGGTTTAGAGGGAACCACGACTACGCTTCAGATAGACAAGGGAAAGATGTCAATCATAAGATTGGGATCGACAAACTCCCATATGATTTTTGAAAAAGGCAGAAAGAACTTCAATACATATGCTACGCCATACGGGGATATGACTATGAGCGTCTACACTCATAAGCTGGATGTAGACTACGACAACGAAGACATGCCTACAGATATTCATATTAACTACAACGTAGAAATTCAAGGCTTGATGTCATCGGACAACGAGCTGAACATACACGTAAAACATTAAGGAGGTTATTGTTTTGACCTATACGTTAAACAAAGTTAAAGATCAAATTATAGAAGAAGTAAAAAACAGCATCGATAAATCAATAGAAAACGGATCATTCACTCTGGATGAGCTTCCTGAGATACTTTTAGAAACTCCCAGGGAGAAGCAGTTTGGAGATTTTTCTACTAATATTGCCATGCAGTTGCCGAAGCTGACTAAAAAGTCTCCAAGGTTTATTGCCGAAGAGATCGTCAAAAATTTTGAGAAGTCAAACACGGACGTGGCAAAGGTAGAAATCGCAGGGCCGGGGTTCATTAATTTCACGTTGAACCCGGACTGGATATATTCTATACTGAACGACATTAAGAAATTATCAAAGGATTACGGTAAAACTGAATACGGAAAAGGCAAAAAAGTAAATGTGGAATTTATAAGCGCGAACCCAACAGGTCCCATGCATATGGGGAATGCAAGAGGTGGAGCTATCGGCGATGGCATGGCCAGCGTTCTTGCTTGGTCCGGCCACGAAGTAGTTAAGGAGTTTTATATTAACGATGCCGGAAACCAAATTGAAAAATTTGGACAATCCTTGGAAGCTAGATACCTTCAGGTTAATGGAGTAGAGGTTGAGTTCCCGGAAGACGGATACAAAGGTGAAGATATCACAGTTCACATGAACGAATTCACCCAGCTTTACGGCAACAGCTATGTTGATTACGACAGCAGGGAAAGGCGAGAAATATTTATTGCCTATGCTCTGGAAAAAAATATAGAAAAAATAAAGGAAGACTTAAGTGGATACGGAATCGAGTATGATGTTTGGTTCCATGAGAGCAGCCTATATGAAGCTGACGAGGTAGCAAAAATCGTCAAAGAGCTCACCGATAAGGGACATACCTACGAAAAAGACGGAGCGATATGGTTTAAAGCAACTGATTTCGGATGCGAAAAAGATGACGTCCTTGTAAGAAACAACGACGTCCCAACATACTTTGCGGCGGATATCGCCTATCACGTAAATAAGCTTAGGACCAGAGGATTCGACTGGTCCATCGACGTTTGGGGTGCAGATCACCATGGTCATGTTGCAAGAATGAAGGCTGCTCTTGAGGCTATGGGCTTGTCAGGAGATGATCTGGATGTAATCATCATGCAGCTTGTCAGACTTGTCCGAAAAGGGGAAACTGCCAGAATGTCAAAGCGACAGGGAAATATGGTTACATTGTCCGATCTAATAGACGAGGTAGGCAAGGATGCGGCAAGGTTTTTCTTCAACTTAAGGTCTCCTGAAAGCCATTTTGACTTCGATCTTGATCTCGCAGTAGAAGAGTCAAATGAAAATCCGGTATTCTATGTCCAGTATGCCCATGCGAGGATAAGCAGCATTCTCAGACAAGTTGAAGAGGATCTGTCTACGATACAAGTCGATTATGCCCTTCTAAAGGAAGAAGAAGAAAAAGAGCTCATCAGAATTTTAGCAGAGCTTCCCTATGAGATAATCTCTGCAGTTGAAAAGATGGACCCGAGCAGGATAACACGTTATGCTATGGATGTAGCTTCCAACTTCCACACTTTTTACAATGCATGCAGGGTAAGAACAGAAGACAAAAAGCTGATGAAAGCCAGGATCGAACTGGTTAAGTCGGTAAGAAGGGTGCTAAAGAATGTTTTAGATATCCTTGGAATAAAAGCACCGGAAAGAATGTAATACAGTATAGGGATCGAATCTTAGCTTGATAGCAAGCCGAGATTTGATCCCTGTTTTTTTACCGAAAAAGTCAATTTTGTGGGTTGGTGATCATCGTCTTGCATTTATTTTTCTTTTCTTCTTCAATACCAGCTAAATAAAATATATAATGTAAATATAACCTAATGGGAGGAACTAAAATGAGAGAGACATTTGAAAACTTGAAAGCTAGAAAAGTGATGGAATTTTTTTATGATATATCTCAAATACCTAGAGGAAGCGGAAACGAAAGAAAGATAAGCCAATATCTCGAAACATTTGCCAAAGACAGGGGCTTGTTTTACATAAGATATAAAAACAACAACGTGATGATAAGAAAGCCTGCTTCAGCAGGCAAGGAGGACATCCCAGGGGTGATGCTCCAGAGCCATATGGACATGGTATGTGAAAAAAACAGTGATACTGTGTTCAATTTTGAAAGTGATCCAATAGATATATACCTTGAGGGAGATTTTATAAAGGCAAAGGGAACGACATTGGGCGCTGACAACGGAATCGGTGTGGCCATGACCCTTGCAGTCCTTGACAGCAACAGCATAGCTCACCCCCAAATTGAAGGAATTTTTACTGTTGACGAAGAGAGAGGCCTTACCGGTGCAATGGAGTTTGATGCGACAGAAGTGACGGGTAAGACGCTAATTAACCTTGACTCTGAAGAAGACGATGAGATATTGACAAGTTGCGCAGGAGGCGTAAGGATCAACCATGCCCTAAAGTACAAGAGAGTCAAAAGACCAAAGGATACCCTCTGCGCAGATATCGTCTTAAAAGGCCTTCAAGGAGGTCATTCCGGCATGGATATAACCAAGGGACGAGCAAATGCGAATAGACTTCTAGGAAGGGTCTTATATGCCGCGAGCAGGGAAATGAAGATGAATATCGTCCACATTTCCGGTGGCTCCAAGGATAATGCCATTCCAAGAGAGGCGTTTTGCAGGCTGACGCTGGAAAAATGGGAAAAAGAGAATCTGGAGATTATAATTAGGGAGTATCAACGATATTTTACCAAGGAATACAAAGGGGTCGAGTCAGGTATATTACTCGATTTAAAGCATGTGGAATCCGATTGCGACAAGGTAATTGATGATGTGACTACAAATAAGATCATCGGCATCCTTTTGCTAGTTCCAAACGGAGTGATAAGCATGAGCAACGAGATTGAAAACATGCCCGTAAGCTCAGCAAATTTAGGGGTTGTTGAAACCAAAGATGATGAAATCATAATATCTTCTGCTGCAAGAAGCTCGGTATCTTCAAAAAAAGAGGAGATTATATCTATCAACAATGCACTATCATCTCACCTTGAAACGGACATATCCTTTCATGGAAATTATCCAGGTTGGAGCTACTCAGAGGAGTCGCCGGTGCGTGATGTCGCAAGGAAGGTATACAAGGAACTATTTGGGGATGAAGCAAAAATAGTGGCCGTTCACGCAGGAGTGGAATGCGGCATATTTGGCGAGAAGATACCCGGGCTGGATATGATATCGATCGGACCTAACGTATACGACGTACACTCGCCAGCTGAGAGGCTGTCCATATCATCAACTGAAAAAACATGGAAGTTTTTATTGGGTCTTCTTGAAGAGATCAATTAAGATGAAGGAGGCGATCTGATGAACATACTATGTTATGGGGACTCAAACACATGGGGATTCAACGCAGAAACAGGGGGAAGATATCCGAGGGACGTAAGGTGGACAGGGATCCTGCAAGAGCTTCTTGGCGGCAAAGCCTTCATCATAGAGGAAGGCTTGAACGGAAGAACCACCGTATTTGATGACGTCTTCCAGTGGAGCCACACGAGAAACGGCAAAGATTATCTACCTACCTGTTTAATGAGTCACAGACCTTTGGATATTGTTATCATGATGCTAGGTACGAACGACATGAAAAGTTGTTTCAACAAAAGTGTTTGGGACATAGGGAGAGGGATGGAAACTCTAGTTGATCAAATCAGAGGAGTAATGACGGAAGATTGTCCTGATATAATCATAGCATCTCCACCAAAGTTGGGGAAAATGTCTGATTATGCTCCTCAGTTTATAGGGGCACAAGAAAAAATCAAGAATCTAGCGGCAGAATATAAAAAGGTGGCTGAGGCTAAGAAGGTCGGGTTCATAAATATTACTGATATGCTAAGTGCTGGTGATGTGGATGGCATCCACATCGACGAAGGGGGACACCGGATTTTAGCTGAGAAGCTGTATTCATACCTCGAGAATTACCGAAAGGATTAAAATGAAAGTCAATAAAAAATATTTTAGAGCCGCAGCTTTATTCGGATATATGGTCACGGTAGCGCTTTTGACCTTGCGCCCGTTTGCAGGAGCGGTGATGTATGAAGCAGACTACAATTTTGTTTTGTTTGCGAGCATTAACAACTATATGCGCCACATGCAGAATTTTGGCATGATTAACTACGGTGCCTTTTGTTATTTCCCGGGGAATCCCATATTGTTTGTAAAAAATATATTTACTGTTTCCTTCATAAACATTTGGGGCAACGTGGCGTTGTTTGTTCCAATGGGAGTGTTCATGGGGATGTATTTCAAAAAGCACAAGATAATCAAGACTTTCTTAGGGGGGCTTGCAATGTCGGCTGCCATAGAAATAGCGCAGTTCATAGGCTTGAGCAGCAGGAGGGCAGACGTGGACGATATAATTTTAAACGTATTTGGAAGCCTGGTAGGAGTAGTTGCTTATCTGGGCATAATAAAATTGACAGGGAGTGAGTCCGCAGATGAGAACTAAAACCGTATTTGTCTGTACAAATTGCGAGGCAGAGTCATATAAGTGGCAGGGATACTGCTCAAACTGCGGTGAGTGGAATACTCTAGAAGAAAAAACCGTAACGAAGAAAGATGACAAAGCAAGAAAAACATCTGGTAAAAGTTCAATCGCAAAAAAAATACAGCCTTTATCTAAGGTTCCAATAAATTCAAGCGAAAGGATAGTAACCGGAATCAAAGAATTTGATAGAGTTATGGGAGGCGGAGTAGTCAGAGACTCCTTATCGATCATAACAGCAAAGCCAGGTGCGGGAAAGTCAACGCTTTTGCTGCAAGTAGCAGGTGAACTTGCTCAAAAGGGATTGAAAATCCTATACGCATCAGGCGAGGAAAGTGAAAGTCAGATAAAAAATAGAGCAGATAGGATATTTTCGACAATCGACGACAATTTGCTGGTCTATTGCGACAATGACTTAAACAACGTGATCGCAAACGTAAATGAGGCGAATCCGGACCTGATAATACTCGACAGCATTCAAACTTTTATAATGCCTGATGTATCTGATTCCAGGGCAGGTTCTCCTACCCAAACCATGGAGTGCGCAAATGCAATGTTACAGCTGGCCAAGGATACAAAGAGGCCAAGAGCGGTAATCATGGTTGGGCAGATGACTAAGAAAGACGAGATGGCAGGATTAAGGGCACTTGAGCATCTAGTGGATGCGGTATTGATAATAGAGGGTGAAAATGAAGAAGAACTAAGAGGCTTGTCCGTCTCCAAAAATAGGTTTGGAAGCACGTGGGAAAGAGGTTTTTTTACAATGAGTGAAAAAGGACTCGTTTCCATAGATAATCCTTCAGAATTTTTTATGACCAAAAGGGACGATGGGGAACTGGTTGGAGGCAGCGCTCTTACGGTGATCAGAGACGGGTCAAGATCCATAATAGTCGAAGTGGAGAGTCTAGTATCACATTCATTCACTCCTTATCCGTCGAGAATCTGCGAGTGCATTCCCAAGGACCAGCTAAATACCCTTATATCCGTCTTGGAACAAAAATCCGGCGTTATGCTTTACGATAAAAATGTGGTATTGAAAAGCACAGGAGGGCTTAGACTTAAAGAGCAATCTGTAAATCTATGCGTGTTGATGAGCATAGTTTCATCTGTGAAGAACAAAGGGATTCCGGGGAACACCGCATTTGTGGCAGATGTGGGACTTACAGGAGAGCTAAAAAAAGTTCCCACTTTGGAACAGAGGATCAGAGAGCTTGACAGAATGGGGTTTGATAGGGTCTTTGTTGCGAAAAATGATGTGCATATAAAGCAAACCTATGAAAACATAAAAGTTTGTCAGTGTAAAAATATTCAGGATGTAATTAGGATGTTATTTTCTCTTTGACAAGATATTAGATTCTGTGTTAAAATATTTTGTTTTGACATTATGATATTGCTATACTATAATTAAGTTATATAGTCTAGGAGGATTGTTATGTACAAAATCGGAGACAAGATCGTCTATCCAATGCATGGAGCGGGGATCATAGAGGATATTGAAGTAAAAGAAATACTGGGCGAGACATTGCCGTATTATGTACTTAAGTTTCCTGTGGGAAATATGAAAATCATGGTGCCGGTGAACAACTGCAGTGATTTGGGGATAAGGGACATAGTAAAAAGTGAGATTTTAGACCAAGCATTAGATGTTTTAAGAGGAAGCAAAAGTGTTCTGGAAAGCAATTGGAACCGAAGGTACAGGGAAAACCTCGACAAGATAAAAAGTGGAGATATCTTGGATGTTGCCGAGGTCGTCAAAGATCTGTACTTGATGGACAGGGAAAAGGGACTTTCAACCGGAGAAAAAAAAATGCTAAATAATGCAAAGCAGATTTTAATAAGCGAATTGGCGCTGGCGAGAGATCTAAACAATCAGACGGCCGAGGATATTATAAAGGATTGCTTGAAGGAATAGGCGCAGGCCTATTCCTTTCTTAATATAAAAAAATACAAGATTTTAAGCTATTTTTAATCCATTTCTGATATAATATGACTCATACTCAAAAAAAAACGGGATAAAGCAGCTGTAAGAAAAAACAATAAAAAACAATATAATATATTGGAAGGGGGGTGCAGATATGGTAATCAAGGCTATTAGATGGATAATTACTGCATTAGGGATAATAACAGGATATCAACTGGCTATTGCTGTGCTTGGCATCAGCTATGTGGAAAACGCACTTGGAAGCTTTTCACAAGCTCCGTTCAGTATGGTTATTTATGTTTTAAGCGGACTCATTCTCGGTTTGGCTTTTTATTTAATATCACCTGAAATTATAAAAATAGGATTAAAAATATCCAAAAAAATTGAAAATTCACTTGCAGTCTTTTCTTTGCAGGAGCTTGTCATTTCGACTGTGGGACTTATCATTGGTTTGACAATTGCCGCTCTTTTGTCTTTGCCTATCAGTAATTTCAGACTGTTTCCTGGAGTGACAGAGATAATTGTAACGCTAATCTATATTCTTTTTGGGTATATGGGAATAACCATAACAAGCAAGAATTCTGAATTGTTGACAGGGTTGATGAAAAGAAGCCAAAAGGAGATAAAACCTCAGAAGCCTAAAATAACTTGTCCAAAGATACTGGATACAAGCGTCATAATTGACGGGCGAATATTTGACATATGTCAGACGGGTTTTGTCGAGGGAAGCTTAGTAATACCCGGGTTTGTTTTGGGAGAGCTTCAGTATATAGCGGATTCTTCGGATTCACTGAAACGTACCAAGGGAAGAAGAGGTCTGGATATACTAAACAGAATTCAAAAAGAGCTGGATATCGAGGTTATGATCTCAGAAAAAGATTTTCCTGATATAAAAGAAGTAGATGCAAAACTGGTTCAGCTTGCAAAGGAAATAAAAGGCAAAGTGGTGACTAATGACTATAATCTGAACAAGGTTGCTGAGTTTCACGGCGTCGGCGTTCTTAATATCAATGAGCTTTCAAATGCTGTCAAGCCGGTGGTAATACCCGGAGAAGAGATGGTCGTCACGGTGCTTAAAGATGGCAAAGAATCCGGTCAAGGGATAGCGTATCTCGATGACGGCACGATGATCGTCGTTGAAAGCGGAAAGAGGCATGTGGGTAATACTATCGACGTGATAGTGACTAGCGTGCTGCAGACTGCAGCAGGCAGGATGATATTTGCTAAGCCTAAGAAAAATGGAAATAAATAGGAATTAAATGCAAAACGAGCCGAAGGCAATTTGTTTGCCGGCGGCTCGTTTTGCATTTATTCTTTGATTTCTTCCAAATAAAGTTATATAATGTTGTCTTAGGATGATTTAAAAAGGAAAAGAGGCGAAAGTATGAGCAAGCCTTTTGTAAGCGCAATAGTGGTTGCAGCCGGATCAGGCAGCAGAATGAAAGCGGGAATAAACAAGCAATACCTTTATCTCAGCGGAAAACCGGTACTGGCCCATACATTGTTGGCTTTTGAGAAATGCCAGATGATTGATGAAGTTATATTAGTCATAAGTGAAAATGATTTTGAAGTCTGCAAAACTGAAGTCATAAAGCCCAACAAACTTAAAAAAATAAAAGAAGTGGTAGCCGGGGGAAGCAGCCGGCAAGAATCCATGTACCATGGCCTTTTGAAGGTAAACAAAAAAGCGGACATAGTAATAACCCATGACGGAGCCAGACCGCTGGTTCACCAGAACACATTGCTTAAATGCGTTGAAAAGACATTGGAATATGGCGCTACCATCGTAGCAGTCCCAGTCAAAGAGACTATCAAAGTAGTAGATGATGATTTGGAGGTAGTTCATACCCCTAAAAGATCTGAACTGTGGTCAGTGCAGACTCCACAGACTTTCAACTATGAAATCTTGTTAAAGGCCCATGAAAAAGCCAGGGAAGAAGGCTTTACCGGGACAGACGATTCTATGCTGGTGGAAAGACTGGATTTTCCTATAAAGATAGTCAAGGGTCACTACGACAACATTAAGATAACGACACCGGAAGATTTGATAATAGCTGAGTCTATAATTCAAATCTTTCCGGAATAAAAAATATTATAAAATGATCAATCAATTGGAGGTATATTATGGGTAATTTATTCGGAACCGATGGCGTAAGAGGGGTGGCTAACAGCGAATTGACTCCGCAGCTTGCTTTTGAGCTGGGAAGAGCAGGAGCTTATGTACTGGCTACAAACGCCCACAAACCCAAATTCGTAATCGGCAAGGATACCAGAATATCAGGAGATCTGCTGGAAGCGGCTTTAACTGCAGGCATATTGTCTGTGGGAGGAGAAGTTATAAAAGCAGGAGTAATTCCGACACCGGGAGTGGCAATTCTTACGAGAGAGCTAAAAGCTGATGCAGGGGTGGTTATTTCAGCTTCTCATAATCCGGCTGAGTTCAATGGAATCAAGTTTTTTAACGGTGAGGGATTCAAGCTTAGGGATGAAATTGAAGACAAAATAGAAGAACTCATTGAATTCGGCTTTGAATATCCGGTTTATATCGGGGACGGAGTCGGAGTAGTGACAGAGATGAATGAATCTACGAATGTCTACGAAGAATTTGTTTTGTCGACCATAGATACGGATTTAAATGGTCTTAAAATCGTGTTGGATTGTGCTAACGGGGCAGCTTATAAAATTGCGCCTGAAGTTTTTGAAAAAGCAGGTGCGGAAGTCATAGTCATTGGAAATGACCCCGATGGAATAAACATCAATAAAAACTGCGGTTCTACTCACTTGGAAAGGCTTCAAAGTGAGGTGCTCGAGAGAAACGCAGATTTTGGCCTGGCCTTTGACGGAGATGCCGACAGGATGCTTGCCGTAGATGAAAAGGGCAATGTAGTTGATGGAGACCAGATACTTAATATATTTGCATATCACATGAAAAAACAGAAATGCTTGAAAAACGATACTGTTGTCATAACGGTTATGAGCAATATGGGCCTTGATCTTGCTTTGGATGAGTTAAAATGCAAAAGCGTAAAGACTAAAGTGGGGGACAGATATGTTCTGGAGGAGATGCTGGATAAAGGTTACAACCTTGGGGGAGAACAATCCGGGCATATAATCCTATTGGACCACAACACTACAGGAGACGGTGTCTTGTCAGGAGTCCAATTAGCGGCAATAATTAAAAAGGAAAACAAGAGCTTAGGGGAGCTGTCGGCAATGATGAGCATTTTTCCACAAGTCTTGGTTAATGCAAAAGTGAACAACAACAAGAAGTATGGATATCTGGAAGATGAGATTATTCAAGGTGAAATCAGAAAGATGGAGATAATGCTTGAAAAAAAGGGAAGGGTTTTAATAAGGCCTTCCGGCACGGAACCATTGGTCAGGGTCATGCTTGAGGGTGAAAACCTAAATGAAATCAAGACCATGGCAGAAAATCTTGCTGATATGATAGTCAATAGATTGGCGTAAAACGGGGGCAACCCCGTTTTTAATTTGTAAATTAGAAATAATACTTGTTAAAATTTAGATTTATATTTATAATTGTTATGAAAGGATGTGAAATAAGAAAACTGAATATCTAAAAAGCGCCAGAACTCTTTAGCGAGTTGACGAGGTTTGGGGAATATCGAATTTTCGGCGGATGCCCCAAAAGTGTTAAATCTTCTTAACATCATCTTCAGGACAAAACCACCGGGTGACCGATGGCACAAATCCATTCGAAGTCTTATAAATGCATCATTTCTTAAAGAGCACCAAAAGACCCTGTCAGGGGTTTGTTTCTGTTGTTCGAAAATCACAAAAAAAAATTGAAAACTGGAGGACTGCAACATGTGCGGAATCGTAGGTTATATAGGAGAGAAAGAAGCTGCGCCTATTTTGGTGGAAGGGCTTAAGAAATTGGAGTACAGAGGATATGACTCAGCTGGAGTAGCAGTATTTAAAGACGGTGAAATAAGCATAAGAAAGCGAAAGGGAAGACTTGCAATACTAGATGAAGAGGTAACTAAAAATCCTGCAAAAGGTAATATAGGCATTGGCCACACCAGATGGGCGACTCATGGAGCACCATCGGATATAAATTCACATCCACACTGCAACAATGATTGTTCTGTAACCATAGTGCATAATGGTATCATCGAAAACTATATGGATCTCAAGGAGGATCTTGTTGCCAAAGGATACAGATTTTTATCAGAAACAGATACTGAAGTAATCGCACACTTGATAGACGACCTTTACAAGACAGATCTTTTGACGGCTGTACAAGAGGCTGCAAAGCTATTAAAGGGATCATACGCTTTAGGAGTAATGAGCACCAAGGATCCCGGGAAAATAATTGCAGTCAGGAAAGACAGCCCGTTGGTGGTAGGACTTGGAGAAAGGGAAAATTTCATAGCCTCGGATATCCCTGCAATTCTAAGCCATACGCGAAGAGTGTATCTTCTCGACGATAACGAAATTGCCATATTGACTGCCGATGATGTGAAGGTATTGGACAAATACGGGGAAGAAGCAGGCAAACAGGTATTCAAGGTAGACTGGGATGCTGCAGACGCGGAAAAAGGCGGATATGACTACTTCATGCACAAGGAGATCCACGAGCAGCCAAAAGCCCTTAGAGATACAATGACATCAAGGATTTCAGCTGAAAATGAAGATATCGTGCTGGACAAGATAAAACTTGGAAAAGACGAGCTTAAAAACATCAACAAGGTGTACATAGTCGCATGTGGCACGGCTTACCATGCGGGATTAATAGGAAAGTACGTAATTGAAAAATATGCAAGAATTCCGGTGGAAGCAGATATCGCTTCTGAATTCAGATATAGAAACCCCATCGTTGACGAAAACACCCTTCTGATCGTCGTGAGCCAGTCAGGAGAGACGGCGGATACCCTTGCAGCCATGAGGTTGGTAAGGGAAAGCAAGGGCCGTGTAATGGCTATTACAAATGTTATCGGCAGCACGATATCAAGAGAAGCAGATGATGTGATGTATACTTGGGCGGGACCTGAAATAGCCGTCGCTTCCACAAAGGCATACACCACTCAGCTTACTTGCATGTATATGATTGGTCTCCATCTGGGACTATTAAAAGAGACTATAACAAAAGACTTTTACAACAGGATAAGAACAGCTCTTTTAAGATCCCCTGAAGACATCGAATTTGTTTTGAAGCAGGAAGAAAAGATCAGGGAATTTGCGTACAATAACTTCAAAGTGGAAGACATGTTCTTCTTGGGCAGGGGGCTTGATAATTACGTTGCAATGGAAGGTTCCCTTAAAATGAAGGAAATTTCCTATATCCACTCGGAAGCATACCCTGCCGGTGAGCTAAAGCATGGGACAATAGCACTGGTAGAGGAGGGAACCATCATCATCGCCCTGTGCACGCAAGAAGAGGTGTTTGAAAAGATGATGAGCAACATAAAGGAAGTAAAGGCCAGAGGTGCATACATTCTTGCTTTTGCCCAGGAGAAAAACAAAGCTATTGAAAAGGAAGCAGATCAGGTATTCTATATAAAAGACACCGAAGACGATTTAGCGTCTATAGGAACAGTGGTATACCTTCAGTTATTGGCCTATTATCTTTCGGTAGCCAGAGGCTGTGATGTAGACAAGCCGAGAAACCTTGCAAAGAGCGTAACTGTAGAATAAAAAACACAATAAACAAAAAAATGGGAGTTGCCGAAATGCAATCTCCCATTTTTTTATTTATCCGCTTTACCGTTTTTCTTTGCAGGCGGGCTTACCGTTAGTTGGTTTCTTTCGTTAAAGAAAGTTTTATATCCCAATTGTACGAACAATATCACTGTCAAGGCGACGCTTCCCAGGATTCCTAGCATGATTGCTATTTGGTACTCAATTGCTGTGACTGGAGAGGTTCCTGAAAGTATCTGACCTGTCATCATGCCGGGAAGAAAGACTATCCCCATGCCTACCATGGAATTTATTGTGGGGAGTATGGCTGAATCAAATGCTCCGTCTATTATTTCCTTTGCCGCAAGCTTTGGAGTGGCACCGAGCATAAGCGCCGATTCGACCATATGCCTTTGAGTGTACATATTTTCTACTAGCTTTGCAACTCCCAGGGAAATACCTGTCATGGAGTTTCCCACAAGCATTCCGGCAATGGGTATAAAGTATCTGGGATCATACCAAGGATCGATCCTCACCACTACCAGTAAAAAATAGACCAGGCTGGAAAGAGTGCCTGCGAGCATGGAAAAGGCTATTATCTTTTTAAGTTGCTTTGTAAGTTCCGTCTTGGTTCTTTTATATACGTTGTTAATCGCAAAAGCTTCCATTATTGCTATTGCAAGCAATGTCAAGAAAGGGTTGGCGTTGTCAAAGAGAAATATCAAAACGTATCCCGTAATGATCAACTGCAGGGTCATCCTGACAGAGGATATTATGATCTCCTTTTCACGGGATATTCCTCTTGCCTTAACGATGAAGAGCAGTATAACAATAAATATGTAGGATGCGGCCATTTGCCACATCTGAAGGTCTATTACTCCATTCATACGAGGCTCCTTCCCGTTATTGGCATGTTTTTATTTTTAATTTCTATTATTTCGTCTGCAAACTCGCGGGCGATTTTTTTTGAGTGGGTAACCATAACCATTGTTTTTTTCTTATCCCTTGCATATTCAACCAGAGAGCTTATGACAAACTGTTCGGTATCTTCATCAAGAGCTGAGGAAGGTTCATCTAAAAGGAGCACTTCAGGGTCCATAAGCATGACCCTGGCGATCGCCAGCCGCTGCTTTTCTCCCCCTGATAAAAAATCTGAATCTGAGTCAAGATCTTTAGACAATTTAACCATGTCCATGGCTTTGATAAGCTCCTCATCGGAAACTTCAGGCTTTTGTGAAAGCTTCAGTCCAATCAGCAGGTTATCTCTCACAGTGCCGCTGAATATGGCCGGAGTCTGAGGAAGCATAACAGCTTTTCGCCTAAGTGACACGGGATCGATGTCGAATATGGATTCCCCGTTGTAGAAGATATCTCCTGAATCAGGACTTGTCAGGTTATTCAGCATCCTAAGAAGAGTGGTTTTTCCGCTGCCGCTTTCCCCTACTATGCAGGTGATTTTTCCTCTGGGTATATTGATTTCTTTAATATCCAAGATGTTTTTAAATTTAATGTTTTTCAAATCGTACATAGGGACTTTTCCTTTCTAAAATCATTTGATTTCCTTAAAGAGCTCATAAGCTTTTTCCTTTGCCTCCGCCAAAACATCTTCACCGAGTGGAGTTATGCTGTAGTATTTTCTGATTTTACCGGAGACAAGCAGGTCTTTTCGTTCAAGGAGACCTTTTTCCTCCATGCTGTGAAGCAGAGGATAGAGAGTCCCAGGACTCATATCGTAACCGTGGCGTTCCAGTTCTTTTATCATCCAAGCTCCGTAGAGGGGTTCTTTTTTTGCGTGGTGAAGTATGTGTATCTGAATAAAGCCTAAAAAGAATTTTCTCAAGATAGAATCTTTCAAATCGGCACCTTCTTTCTAATTATTGCTATACATAACGATATCGTAATTCGATATCATTGTACCATATCAAATTGATAATATCTAGAGCATGGGACAAAATTGTGATAGAATCAATATAATAAAACTTTTCGTTGGAGGAATGACATATGAAATATACTGTGAAAGATATTACGCTAATCGGCGTCGTAGCCGCATTGACGGTTGTTGTAGGATATGTTTTTTATATTGCAGGAAGCTTTTTCCCAGTGCCGGGGCTTAAATTTGTCGTATTTGCTCCTTTTTTGGGATTTATGATGTTTATTCCTGTTAGAAAGGTTCAAAAGATAGGAGTGATGTCTGCTGTAAATCTGGTGTTCGGGGCTTTGATGGCACCGGTGTCAATAGTGATGTCCATTGCGATAGTGTCTGCAGGTGTCAGTGCGGAGCTGATAGCTTTTATAATTTTTAGAAATTACGGTACCTTGAGAAAGATGGTTCTAGCGGTTGGATTGTATCCGGTGACGGCTGTCTTATGCGCATCGGCAGCGGCCTATTACTTTACCGGCAATGCCATATATCGCTTGACCGGAGGATGGGTTTTTGTTTTGATATTGTCGGCAGTGATTTATCTGCTAGGGGTCGCAGGGGCATGGATGTCTAACAAGGTAGTGTATCAGAGGATTGGGGAAAAATCAAATAGTTGATTGATTCAGGAGAGTTTTGCTGATAAAAAAATTGGAGGAGTTAAAGATGAAGAAATCACACAAGATATTGTTGATCATATTGATCGTTTTTGCCGCATTAGCGATAACAGGCAAAATCGTAATATCTAATATTGAAAAAAATCTTAAAGGATTGACTGAGCTTGAAATAGAGCAAGTAGACCTGACCCAGGTAAATGATGGAATTTATTTTGGCAGCCACGACGCTTTTCCCATATCAGTAGAAGTTGAGGTGGAGGTTTCGAATCATAAAATTGATAAAATTGAAATATTAAAGCACGATAACGGCCAAGGAAAAGACGCCGAAAGCATCGTTGAGGATATAGTAAATAGCCAATCCCTTGATGTCGATGCCATATCAGGAGCTACATACAGCAGGATTGTGATACGAAAGGCTGTCGAGGATGCTCTTTTAGATTAAAATACTAAACTGCAGATGAAATCAACAGGCTGCAGTTTTTTAATGATCAAAGGTTATACATGTATAATATGGGCATACACAGATACCATTACATGGGCCCGATAACGTTTACAAGGAAATAGGTAAAATATTTTTTACTATTTTAAAATGATACTGTATACAATAATGAAAAGATGGATTTTTATGATAAAATGAGGAAAGTTATTTTCTTTGAGTAACGGCTTTTTGAACTAAAGTTGATTGCGCTTAAATGTATACAAGGAACATAGCAAAAAATACTTGAAATTCCAGAAGTGTTATGAGAAAATAATTTAAGTTATATATGTAAAAAATATAACTAGAAGGGCTAAAATGGCAAATATGCGTATTACTCATAATTTGTCAATATTCATTTGGAGGTGAAAAATATGGTTAAAAAGAAAATTTTAGTTGCATGTGGCACAGCAATAGCAACATCGACGGTAGTAGCAAAGAAAATCGAAAAAATGTGCAAAGAGCAGGGCATCGATTGCATGACAGTGCAATGCAAGGCTTCCGAAGCAGTTTCAAAGGCTAAGACGCTTAAGCCGGATGTTGTTGTAGGTACATGCCAAATACCGGGCGATCCGGGAGTGCCGGTTGTCAACGGAAGATCTTTTCTTACTGGAGTTAACCTCCAAAAGACAATCGAAGAGTTGGTTGAAGTGTTAAAAGGCTAAGTTTAGCACTTGATATTGGCAACATAGTGAGCTGATATAAAATTGAACTGAGGGGGAATAACTCAATGGATTTAGTATTAGGTTTTTTTACATGGATCATCGAAGCAGGAGCATCGGTAATGATGCCGGTAATCTTATTAATTTTAGGTATAGCGCTGGGGCAGCGTTTTTCTGACGTTTTTAGAGCGGCTATCACCTTTGGTATCGCATTTATAGGACTTAACCTAGTCATAGGCCTTATGGTTAATACAATCACACCGGTTATCAACGAACTTGTAGAGGTATACGGACTTAGAAACAACGCTATTGACATCGGATGGCCGGCAGGTGCCGCAGTAGCATGGGGTACCGACGTTGTTCCAATCATATTCATAACAATTCTTGCAACCAACATCATCATGTTGGCTCTTGGATGGACAAAAACAATGGATATCGATATATGGAACTACTGGCATGCACTTTTCATTGGTAGCGCGATCGTGCTAATCGGAGAAAGATCAACTCTAAGCTATATTTTGGCTGCGGCTTCAGCTGCAATAAACATGGCTGTAGTGTTTAAGATAGCCGATTGGATTCAACCGGACTGTGCGGATATTTTGGGTCTTGAAGGAATATCATTGCCTCATACTCAAGCTGTATCACAAGCGCTTTATTCTTATCCGATGGATTGGATGCTTAACAAAATTCCTGGAATCAAAGACATCAACTGGACGACAGAGAAGATGCAGGAAAGACTTGGGTTGCTGGGAGAACCTATGATGCTCGGACTGGTTATCGGTGGAGGACTTGCAGTTGCTGCCAGAATGGAAGTCAGAGTAATCCTTAACACTGCAATGGGAGTTGCCGGAGTACTTGTGCTTCTTCCAAGAATGATCGCTCTTTTGATGGAAGGACTTATGGTTATTTCAGAAGGCGCGCATCAGTTTATGGAAAAAAGATTCCCGGGAAGAGAAGTTTACATTGGTCTTGACGCAGCGGTCGCTATCGGACATCCATTCGTAGTATCAATCGCACTTATCATGATTCCAATCACTTTGGTACTTGCTTTTGTATTGCCAGGTGTTACTGTGCTTCCTCTTGCAGACCTGTCTGTTCTAACTTTTTACAATATATGCTCTATTCTTCCTAACAGAGGTAACTTGTTTAGGGCATTGATACATGGAACTATTCAGAGTATAATCATTCTTTATCTTGCTACATACGCAGCTCCGATGATGACAGAGCTTTTGGGTGTAGTAGATCCTACGCTTTTGATGGAAGGTTCTCAAGTAACAAACCTTGCCATTGGAGCACAGTCATATACTTGGATACCGTTCTTTATATTCATTCAATTTATTAGGTAATGATTTTAATATGCTCTGCACATTTCCCCAATGATGAAATTCATTGGGGTTTTTTATTTTTAGCGCTGTTACGTCATCCTAAAAAGGGTATATAGAAGATAACGAGTTGAATACGATTACGGTATTTAGGAGGATTTTCAATGGGAAATGAAGAGAAATTCAAAGTAGGAATAGAAAGGCTTAAAAGGATTTGCGGCAGTGAAAACGAACTTGACTTTTGCTCTACTTCCAAGGATGTGGAGCCCTTTGAGAATTTCATAGGTCAGGAAAGAGCCATAAAGGCGATGGATTTCGGCTTGAAAATGGAGGCGACTGGATATAATATATTTGTAGCCGGAGCCCAAGGTACAGGCAAAAGCACCTACACCGAAAGTACCGTTAAGCAAGCAGCTAAGGGGAAGCCTGTGCCAATGGACTGGTGTTACATATATAATTTCAACGACAGAGACAATCCCATGTCGGTTTCTCTTCCGGCAGGAAAAGGCAAGGTGTTCAAAAAGGACATGGAAGCACTGGTTTCGGAGCTAAAGATACTTATTCCAAGGGCATTTGAAGGTAGCGACTATAGACAGCAAAGAGACAGAATAATCCAGTCCGTCAGAAAAAAATTGGTAGACATGCTTCACGAAGTCGAAAAGGAAGCCAATGACGAAGGGTTCATGTTGCAGCAGCTGCCCGGTCGGGTTTTGTTCTTGCCTGTCAAAAACGGACAACCCATACAGCAGGAGGAATACGAGAAATACTCCATAGATGAAAGAAAAAAAATAGAAGAGAAGATGCATCAGCTACAGAAAAAAATGAACGAGACCATGAGATACGGTCAAAACCTGGAGAAGCAGGGCAATGGACAGATAGTCGAACTTGAAAAAAAAATCGCCTATGCTGCTGCTGAAGTGCCGGTAAATAGGTTGAAAGAAAAATACGGAGACTTTCCAAAAATTCTTGAATACTTGGAAGGGGTTTTGAAAGACGTTGTGGAAAATCACAGGATATTTAAAACACCTGGTCATAGTGGAGGAGTGGAATATACCTTTCAGCAGCAGGGACACCAGGAAGCCCAAGAAGAGGGAGGGATAGTAGACGAAAATGGATTTTACTTTGAAGATGAAGAAAGCAGGTTCACCAGGTACAGCGTAAATCTTTTTGTAAACAACGAAAGGCTATCAGGCGCGCCGGTAATCATCGAATCCAGCCCCAACTATTATAATTTGTTTGGCAAAATAGAATATAAGAGTCATATGATGAGCATGACTACTGACTTTACGATGGTAAAATCAGGAGCCCTTCAAAGGGCTAACGGAGGATATCTTATTCTTCAAGCAAAAGATCTTCTGATGGATCCATTTGTTTGGGATGCTCTTAAGAAAGCCTTGAAATATAGAGAAGCTATAGTGGAGAATATGGGTGAGCAGTATAGGCTAATACCTACCACGACTCTTAGGCCACAGCCTATACCTTTAGATGTAAAGATACTACTGATAGGAACTCCCATATTTTACGCCATATTCAGCTCAGACGAGGATTTTGAAAAGCTGTTTAAGATAAAAGTGGATTTTGACATAGAGATGCCAAGGCATAATGAAAATGTTTGCCAATATGTATCATTTGTCAGTACATTGTGCAGAGAAGGCAATTTAAAGCACTTTGACAAGCTGGCTCTTGCCAGGATAGTGGAATATGGATCCAGATTGGCTGCGGATCAAAACAAGCTATCCACTAGATTCAATGATATAAAGGATATTGTCTATGAGGCTTCTGCTTTTGCGGCTATGGATGATAGTGAATTCGTGGATTCGAAGCATGTAAAAAAAGCGATAGATGAGCGAAAGTACAGGCTTAACAAGCTCGAAGAAAAAATACATGAGGAAATAATAAAGGGAAGAATCAGAATAGAGACAACGGGGCGAGAGGTAGGTCAGATAAATGGATTGTCTGTCATTGGATTAAGCGGTTATTCCTTTGGGATACCAATGAGGATAACAGCTAGAACTTATATGGGAAGAGGCGGGGTAATCCATATTGAGAGGGAGACGGGTATGAGCGGCAGCATTCACACTAAAGGGGTATACACCTTGGTGGGGTATCTCGGAGGAACGTTTGCCAAGAAAAAACCTTTTGGTCTGACTGCTCAGATTACCTTTGAGCAGAATTATCAGGGAGTGGAAGGAGATAGCGCATCGAGTGCTGAGCTTTATGCCATACTATCGAGTCTTTCCGGAGTTCCAATAAAGCAAAATATCGCAGTTACAGGATCGGTGGATCAAAGAGGGAAGATTCAGCCGATTGGAGGCGCAGTTGAAAAGATAGAAGGCTTTTTCGACATATGCAATTCCAAAGGACTGACTGGAGATCAAGGGGTCATGATTCCGGATGAAAACATCGAAGATCTGATGCTTAAAGATGAACTGTTGGATGCCGTCGCAGAAGGAAAGTTCAATATCTATGCAGTCAAGACCATTGAAGAAGGGATATTCCTTCTCACAGATACCGAAGCGGGAAAAGAAGATGATGATGGAGCCTATCCCGAGGGCACTATATTTGAAAAGGTTGCAAAAAGACTTATCGAATCTTACGAGAATAGGAAAGAAATCGAAAATGACAAAAAGGACAATGGAGGCACTGAAGGGAAAGAAGAAGAAAAAAACATTTAAACGCTTTGATGCTTTTGTGGTAAAATAGAATGACTTTAAGAAATGAAGGAGTGATTATGTGGAAACAAGACCATATGTCAGCTGGGAGCTGATTGGAGATTTCATGACCTGCGCATTTGAAAAACTAGGGGTTCCTAAAGATGAAGCTATGATTTGTTCAGATGTATTGATGGAAAGCGATAAAAGAGGAATTGAAAGCCACGGGTGCAACAGATTTAAGCCAATATACGTCGACAGGATTAATGCAGGCATACAAAACCCTGTGACAAAATTTGAAATACTTAAAGAAACACCTACCACGGCTGTAGTCGATGGACATGACGGCATGGGAATGGTAATCGGTTATAAAGCAATGGAAATGGCAATAAAAAAAGCTAAGAAATACGGGATGGGAATGGTAGCTGTTCGAAATTCAACCCATTACGGAATAGCTGGTTATTACAGCACGATGGCTACAAAAGAAGGTATGATCGGCATAACAGGGACAAATGCCAGACCATCGATAGCACCTACCTTTGGTGTGGAAAATATGATGGGCACCAACCCACTGACCTTTGGGCTTCCTACGGATGAACCTTTTCCCTTCGTTCTTGACTGCGCAACGAGCATTACTCAAAGGGGAAAGATAGAGTACTATGCTAGAATCGGAAAAGAAACCCCGGCAGGCATGGTTATTGGAAGAGATGGTTCAGCTATGACTGACAGCGAGCAGATACTAAAAGACCTGGTGACGGAAGATGCGGCCTTAGCGCCATTGGGAGGAATAGGCGAGGAACTTGGAGGATACAAGGGGTACGGATATGCGGCTGTGGTAGAGATATTATCTGCAGCCCTTCAGGCCGGAAGCTACATGAAGATGCTCACTGGCCTCGGCTCCCACGGGGAAAAAGTGCCATACCATTTGGGCCACTTTTTTATAGCGATAGATACTGAAGCATTTTTGGGTGCAGAGAGCTTTAAAAAGACTGCGGGAGATATTTTAAGAGAACTTAGAGCGTCCCAAGTGGCTCCTGGAGAAGAAAGGATTTACACTGCTGGAGAAAAGGAATACCTATCCTGGCTGGAAAGAAAAGATAAGGGTGTTCCGGTAGGAGAAGATGTTCAAAAGGAGCTTATAGAGGTTAGAGATGCTTTGGGTCTTGACCACAAGTTTCCGTTTGAGAACTAAATAATGCTATGTAAAAGCGGGGGTGAACCCCGCTTTAAGATTTATTTATGAAATGAATATGCTTAAACAAAAAATAAAAAAGCCTTATGAATATTCATAAGGCTAAAATATACTAGTTAAATTATTTTACAACTACAATATTTTCTGCTTGAGGACCTTTAGGACCTTGAACGATGTCAAAAGTAACTTTTTGACCTTCTTCCAAAGTTTTGAATCCGTCTGATTGGATTTGAGAATAGTGTGCGAAAACGTCGTTTCCGTCATCTCCTGTAATAAAACCAAATCCTTTGTCTGAATTAAACCATTTTACTGTACCGCTCATATCGTGTACCTCCTAATTATTAATTCCTAAATCTTTGCAAAACAGATAACAAACAATTCTTTAATCAGGGTACACTGTAAAAATTACGAGCGCCAATTAATGAAAATTGATGTTAATACTATTAAGTTCAATTTAAGTACTTTTACATAGTAACACTTTTTAAACCAAATGTCAAGATGTGACTGTAATATAAACTAGAAACATGCTATAATATTGGAGGAAAACATATTCGATATGGTAAGATTAGGCGACGAATGATACGATAAGCATAATCGGGCAACGCTGTATAGTTGGTATGATATGATTTTAAAGAAATAACTAGATTTGAAAGGAATTAAGAAAATGGCAGGCGGTAATTTTTTTAATAGACAGTTTGATTACGAAGAAGACGAATATGACTTATTGAATAAAATGAACAAGAAAAAGTCCAAATATGATTGTTTTACCAATAAGTCAACAAGAAAGAAACCGGAATACGACTATGAGGAAGATCCTTATGAACCTTAGGTTTTCGTGCATATATAAATTAACGGAGAATTTAAACTAATGATAGATTTAATAAGAAACGTGGATATGCGTTTTTTAATGTGGATTGACAGCATTGATTTCAGTTCCTTATGGGATTATGTTTTTTACTTTATAACTACACTTGGAAACAAGGGCTTCATCTGGATAGCTATATCCATGATTTTAATGGCCATTCCAAAATACAGAAAAACAGGCATAGCCCTCTTTTTTTCATTGATCCTGATAACGGTGATAGGAGAGTTTGGTTTAAAGCCCTTAATTGGAAGGTCGAGACCTTTTCAAGTCCATTCTTACTTTGAGCTTAACATGGTTCATGCATCAGGCTATTCACTACCATCTGGACACACATCCTCGTCATTTGCAGCCGCAATAGTTTTGGCCAATAGGTTTAAAAATCAGCGTCTATTAATTTGGTCATCGGCGATTCTGATGGGATTTTCTCGCATTTACTTTTTTGTTCACTACCCTTCAGATATTTTATTGGGTGCCCTTCTCGGGGTGGCTTCTGGAATTGTCGCGAATCGATTAGTGAAGATAAAAAGGCAGGGGAGTGGGTTTATTAACAATTTAAATCAGTTTTAAAAAGCAAGAGCTCAGATGAATTTAAAGTCTGAGCTCTTTGTTTATTCAGAGCAAAATAATAGCAAGACCCATAAAATTTGGGGCATAGTTGATTATATAAAAAATGAATGGGTAACATTATTAGTGATACTAAAAGAAGCTACTGTTAGGAGGAATGAATATGTCACAATATCATGAACCATTTGAGACTCTAGATGATAAGACTAGGGACATTTCCCGGGCAATCAACAGCTTGAAAGAAGAGCTAGAGGCCGTCGATTGGTACAATCAAAGAGTTCAAGGGACAAATGACCCTGAATTAAAAGGAATTATGGCACATAACCGAGATGAAGAAATCGAGCATGCCTGCATGACGATTGAGTGGCTGAGAAGAAATATGGATAAATGGGACGAAGAGCTAAGAACTTATCTTTTTGCAGAAGGCTCTGTATTGGAAGCCGAGGGAAATCAAGATTCTGTAGAAGTCAAAAAATCGTCAGGCATTAATATTGGAGACTTAAAATAAGGAAGGGGTATAAGATATGGATATGTTGAAAAGAAGCATGGCGCCGCTAGCGCAATCGGCGTGGGATGAAATAGATGCAAGGGCGGAAGAAGTGCTTAAGAGCCGCCTGACTGCAAGAAAGGCAGTTAAAGTAAACGGACCAAAGGGTTGGGACTTTACCACATTGTCCGAAGGCCGATTAGTGATCAACAAAGGCGATGATGACGTCAAGACGGGCATATATAAAGTCAAGCCTCTGGTGGAAGCCAGAGTGAGCTTCAGCTTGAGCAGATGGGAGCTTGACAACATTACAAGAGGAGCCAAGGATATTGATTTGGGAAATCTGGAGGATGCTGTCAAGAGAATCGCTGAATTTGAAGAGAATGCTGTATACAAGGGCTTTGAACACGGGGGCATAGAAGGCTTAGAAAAGGCCACTTCAAATGATGTTATTTCCTTTGGTGATGACGGTTCTTCGATTATGGGAGCAATATCCGAAGGACTGATAATGCTCAAAGAAAACTTTGAGGAAGGATCATTTGCATTGATAGTTGGAGAAGAAGCCTACAGGAGGCTGAACAAGGATGTTCAGGGATATCCTTTAATCAAGAGGATCGAGTCATTAATCGATGGAAAGATTCTTCTTAGCACTGTTGTTGAAGGAGCATTCTTGATTCCTTACGATAATGAGAATTTTGAACTTACTATTGGACAGGATTTTTCAATAGGATATGAATCCCACGATGACGAGAATGTAAGGTTATTCATAACCGAAAGCTTCACCTTTAGAGCGTTAGATGAAAAAATTATCGTAAGCTATAAATTATAAGCATATGAATAAAAGCTTCGGAGAATATCCGAAGCTTTTATCAATCTATCGACTTGATTTCGATGCCTCCCATAATTGCACGACAGTAAAAGGTGAGTTTTTTCTTTGAATCACCGGTTCCCTTTTGTGAGGAGCTGGTGCTTGCAATCAAACCGCCTGTAGATCTGCTTAAAAGCTCCAAGCCTCCAAGTATGACCGAACCCTTGCATTCTACATCAATGTCTTTTGGGACCCTGATTTCAATGCCGCCCATGATGGCTGTCAAATCTATTGCGGTTTCGCCTTCCGGGATTTCAGCATATTTAAAATTTAGTTCTATTCCCCCCATAAAAGCAACAAAACCCGTTTCATCTAAAGTCCAAGCTTCCTTGTTTCTTTCCACACCGCCCATGATCGCATAATTGGATTTACCGCTTCCCCTCTTTCCAGTCAAGAACGAAACTCCAATAAGAATCAACATGGTAGGCCAAAAGAGTTTAAATACGAAAGATAGGTTGATATTCCAAATCTCAAGGTTTCCGAGCAGGAAAGCTACTCCGAGGAATAATATGAATATGCCGGAGAGGACCTCTCCCTTGCTGCCGTGATTAAGAAGAAGGCTTAACCCTCCTGCTATCACAAATAGAGGCCACCAAGTTGAGATGATGCTGCCGATGCTGATGTCCATTATACCTAAATTGTTAATCAGCAATGCCAAGCCAAATAAAAGTATTAAAATTCCAAATAAAAAATTACCACCGATACGCTTCACGTTCACACCTCCTCAGGCTCATTATACAACAAATGCTAACAAACTGTAAAAAAAAATTGAAAACTAACACAATACCCTACAAAGATGATATAATTAATAACATATTGTTTTTGGAGGAATTTGGTTGAAAAAAATTCTAATAATTGAAGATGAGGCTGCCGTAAGAAAAGTAATCAAGGCATACCTAGATAGGGAAGGATACCAGGTGTCAGCAGCAGATAGCGGAGAAGCTGGGCTTGAACTATTCAATAACGAAAAATACGACCTGGTCATATTGGACTTGATGCTTCCCGATTTAACCGGAGAAGAAGTATGCAAAAACCTAAGGGAAATATCGGAAGTGTTTATTTTCATGCTCACTGCAAAAGGTACCGTGAGCGACAGGATAGAAGGCCTTGATATGGGGGCGGATGAATATTTGGTCAAGCCCTTTAGTCCCAGAGAGTTATGCGCACGGATCAATGCATTGTTCAGAAGATTTCCCGATAAGGAAGAAATTCTCTTCGAAGATAAGTACTTGAAAATTGATCACGAGAGAAGACGGATAACAGTAAACAATGTGGAGGTTTATCTAACGAGCAATGAATACGGGATTTTGAATGCCCTAGCCTCTAACAAGGGCAGGGTTTTGTCTAGAGAAAGACTTATAAACAGTGTTTTTGGCATGGATTTTGACGGATGTGACAGAACCGTGGATGTTCATATTAAAAACATAAGAAAAAAAATCGAGAAGGACACAAAAAATCCGAAGTATATATTGACAGTAGTCAAAGCAGGATACAAATTCGGAGGAATCAAAGATGCAAACATTTAGAAAAAGTTTGGGAATAATGTTTTTTGTGTGCGCATTCATATCGGTTCTTCTTGTAGGGCTTTTTGTGAATTTCACTGTCGGCAACAAGTTTGACAAATATGTAGAGAACATCCAAGAGGAAAGACGCCATCAGATTATAAATAGTCTGGAAGCTGAATATGCCATTGAAGGCGGGTGGAACGAGAACTCTGGCTTGAACACTTTGCATGATGCTTACATGGGCAACTACTGCCTGACTCTGTTTGATGAAAATAAAAATATCATATGGGGCATGGATCCATATGATTTGAGAAACAGGTTGCACCTTGGCACTATGCCGATAGAGGACAGCGGCGTGTATACAACTCAAAGCTACAATCTGGAGCATAATGGAGAGGTAGTAGGTTTTATAGAGATAGGACAGTACTCGGCCCTGCTTTTGACCGGCTCGGATATAGAGTTTAAAAATGCAGTCAACAACAGCATCTTCGTGGGCGGAGGAATAACAATGTTAGCCACATTTATGTTGGGGCTGTATATTTCAAAGCACTTTTCAGAACCTGTAAAGAAGGCGGCTAATCAATCAATAGCTCTATCAAAGGGAGAATACGGTGGCGTTTTGTCATCCAGAAGCCGAATCGTGGAAATAGAAATGCTGAGAAATAGCGTGAATACTCTGGCGGAAAGGCTTGAAAAGCAAGATGGTTTGAGAAAAAGGTTGATATCCGACATATCTCACGAGATCAGGAATCCGCTGAATATCCTGCAAAATAATCTGGAAGCCATGATGGACGGAATTATCCCTATAGACGACGAAAGCTTAAACATGATAAACGATGAAGTAATACGATTTGGAAAGCTATTGGAAAATTTAAATGCATTAAATGATTTGGAAGATCAAAATGCAGAATTTATATTTGAGGAAACCAATTTGCAAGAGATTCTAAAGGAGGTCTGCATGAAATTTGAAATAACCGCAAAATCAAAAAACGTAGAATTGGAATTCATATCGGATCAAGAGGAAAATTCATGGGTATCGGCAGACAAGAGCAAACTGAAGCAGGTTTTTATAAATCTTATCTCAAATGCTGTAAAATACAACGTAGACGGCGGACGCGTGGAGGTTTTGCTAACGACTAAAGATGGCAAGCCTGCAGTTGCAGTTAAGGATACGGGAGTAGGAATATCTAAAGAAGACGTCCCGTATATCTTCGAGAGGCTCTACCGGGACGACAAGAGCAGAAACATGGTCGAAGGAAACGGATTGGGTTTGTCCATAGCTAAAAAGATACTGGAATATCACAATGCGTCGATAGCGGTGAAAAGCAGCTTGGGAATAGGCAGCGTTTTTGAAGTGGTTTTTAATGTGTGATTTCAAGCTTCATTGTATCTTCATACTTTTATGTTAAAAATTATTGTATTAAGTATTGGAGGGAAATAGATGAAGAAGTTTATGAAAAGATATCTGGAAAAAATCGCGGAGCAAAACAAGAAGAACTTTGGAAGAACAAGGCTAGACTGTTGTGATTTAAACAGGGGAGAAAGCGGTCAGAGGGATAAAAAAATTATTAAGGAAAGCTCTAAGAAAGACAAATAAAAAGCTGAAGGCCGTTTTGGCCTTCAGCTTTTACCAATTCTTCACACTAGTCGAAATACAAATTTCTGATAGACTCAATATCTAGGTCCTCCGGTTCATCGGCAACGTGGATTATTCCAATCAGGGACTGATTCTTTGCTACAAGGTAGGTTCCGGCAATGTCTGGAGCAAAGGAGATCTCAGTTGTATCATCGTATACAGCAAATGACTGGACTACAGATCCGGTTTCATTGTAAATGATGTTATAAGTGTCCTCCTTGTCGAAAAAATTTGATAAATCTAATTGAATTAGTGCGTCTTTGTCGGTTTCTAATATGCCGATCAGTGGCTGCAATTCGTATCCTATTCCTTTGAAAGATAGGACATTGTCAAGGGGGCTTGCTTTTTCAATTAGAATTTCAGTAGGAACCAGGCTGATGTCATCCCCGTAAATGCTCGTGCTTTCTTCTGGAGATTGCCCGTCAACAGGAACGGAGCAGCAGCTGGGACCGGATGATTGTGGAGGGATGGCTGCATTGTCTGCATCGGGGTTGACTGCTTCAAGCTCGTCTACGACCAAAATGACCCCCCGGATCATACCCATCCAGCAACTGAAATTTATATCTTCATCTCCTGGAGTAAACTCTATGACGTTCTCGCCTGAATAAAGCTTTTCTTCCAATCCGATGCTGCGGGCTACGATGGCATTGTTGCATGAATTTATTTGTTCTCCGTTTATTATCCACTTAACAGGGATATCCTTTTGAACATAGAAAGCATTTGGGGAATATCCCCTGTTGTCAGCGGTCATCTCAATGACCTGAACTCCATCTTCAATGCGTGCCAGAACCGCATTGCCTTGGGATCCACCCCTGAATCGAGAAAGCTCGTTTGCAAAGACCCTAACAGGATTGACATCTATTCCTACAAGAGCAAATCCTCTGTTGCCCATTATTAGACCCAATAGGATAATCAATACGCCGCTTAATTTTAATATTCTCTTCGTATTTCCCTTGCTCAGCAATCCGGATATAGCTCCGAATGAGACCATGAGAGGGACCGTTCCCAAAGAGAAAAAAAACATGGACAAGGCTCCTCTAGAGGCACTGCCTGCTGCAAGGGCAAATAGCTGCATGGTCTGAAGAGGTCCGCAAGGCATAAAACCATTCAACAATCCAACTATAAATGGAGATTTGTAGGAGCTGCCTTTTGCACAAAAGGATGGGAGCCTGAAATTGAATCTTTTAAAAAAACTGAATCCTGCTAAATTAAAGCCCATCGCAATCATAAAAATTCCTGCAAATATTTGTATGCCGCCTCGAGCCGCCAGAGAGATGGAAAATATGGAGCCGACTGCTCCTACAAAACCACCTAATATGGTATAAGAGGTTACTCGACCAAGGTTATATAAAGCTGCAGGCTTGATAGATTGAAACCTGCCTTCTGATGTTTTCTCCGATACGCTTTGTGATAGCATTATTCCTCCACACATGCCGACGCAATGAAGAGAAGTAAGGACTCCTATCAATAACAAAACGCCATAGGATGCACCCTGAAGCATGGATTCCATATCAAATCCGGCTGTTTGAAATCCTAAAAGAATGATTGCGCCGACAATCAATACCATTCCAATGAACTTATAGTCCGAGGATTTTTCAAGACGATACCCCGATTTGACGACAGCATCTTTAATTTCCTGTTCAGAACATATTAAATCATCGTATACAATTTGAGCAGACTCGTTCTTAAAGCTTGCCTTAACGCTTTCGACGCCTTTAATGGCACTTATTCTTTTTTCGATTTTTTGTTCACATGATGTGCAGCTCATATCATAAATTTTGATGTTCTTTTCCATGATGACCTCCAATTATTCTCTTTCAATTACTTTGATAGTATAATAAAAACTTGTGTAGGAATTGTGAAGGGTGAGAAATAATAAATAATAATTCCAAATTTAATTATTAAATACAGAAATACTGGGTATTAATAATGTGAAGCACAAAGAGGAGAAGTTATAAGGAGGTTACACAATGGCGAAAAAAATACTGGTGGCTTGTGGAACGGCTATTGCGACATCAACGGTGGTCGCGAAAAAGATCGAAAAAATATGCAAGGAAAAGGGCATTGACTGCATGACGGTGCAATGCAAGGCTTCAGAAGCTTTATCAAAAGCAAAAACATTGAAGCCGGACGTTATAGTAAGCACAACTCAGATACCCGAAGGCAGCGGTGTTCCGGTGATAAACGGAAGGAGTTTTTTGACGGGAGTAAAACTTCAAGAAACCATAGATGAGCTTATGGAAGTGCTCGGAAAGTAATTGGATTTTAAAAACGATGCGAATTATAAATCCGCATCGTTTTTTTCTTATCCCATAAGCTTTGATACTTTATCAGCAAAATCAACGGGATCTTCTATAGGCAGGCCTTCGATAAGCAGTGCCTGATTGTATAGTATGTCCGTATAAAGGGAAAGCTTCTCCTTGTCAGAAGCAAGGGCTTCCATTAGGGATTTGTAGATTTTGTGGTCAGGGTTTATCTCAAGAACCTTTTGTGCCTTGACGCCTCCCCCATCAGGCATGGTGTTTAATACCTTCTCCATTTCAATGGTCAGCTCACCTTCAGAGCTTAAGCATACCGGATGTTTTCTGAGCTTGGTTGACAGCTTGACATCGGAGACCTTGTCTTTAAGCAGTTCTTTCATATCATTCAGAAGGTCGGCGCTTTCCTCTTTGACCTTCTCGTCAAGGGCCTTGTCTGCAGGCTCTATGCCGGTGTCCTTTCCTGCTACAGAACGGAATTCTTTGTCAGAATAGCTCATTAGGACGTTTATGGCAAATTCGTCTATCTCTTCGGTGAAATACAAGAACTCGTAGCCCTTGTCCAGGACTGCTTCTATTTGTGGGGATTTGTCGATTTTATCTATCGAATCTCCGGATGCATAGTAGATAAACTTTTGATCTTCCGGCATCCTTTCCACATATTCCTTCAAGGTTGCGTATTTCTTTTCTTTAGAAGACTTGAACATCATCAGGTCCTTAAGCTCTTCCTTGTTGGTGCCAAAATCCGAATAGACTCCGAACTTAAGCTGTCTTCCAAAAGACTCGTAGAAGCTCTCGTATTTTTCCCTATCATTTTCAAGCAAAGATAAAAGCTCGCTCTTAATTTTATTCTTGATGTTTTTGGCAATCAGCTTAAGCTGCCTGTCATGCTGCAATATCTCTCTTGAAATGTTGAGGGACAGATCCTCGGAATCTACAAGGCCCTTTACAAAACCGAAATAGTCAGGTACTAGATCAGGGCACTTGTTCATTATCATAACGCCGCTTGAGTACAGCTCCAGGCCTTTTTCGTACTCTTTTGTATAGTAGTCGAAAGGCTTTGTTTCAGGTATGAATAATAGCGCCCTGTAGCTTATGGCACCATCCACGGTGAAGTGGATGTGCTTTAATGGCTTGTCAAAGCCATAATGCTTTTCAGAGTAGAAGTTATCGTAGTCTTCCTGTGAAAGATCGCTTTTGTTCTTTCTCCAAATTGGCACCATGCTGTTGATTGTCTGCTCTTCGACGATTGTGTCGTACTCGTCGCTGTCCTCCTTCTTTTTGCTGGTATAAACGTCCATCTTGATTGGGTAGCGGATAAAATCAGAGTATTTTTTAACGATGCTTCTGAGCCTGTACTCCTCCAAGTAATCGTCGAAGTTTTCTTCTTCAGTATTTTCCTTGATGTGAAGGAGGATTTCAGTGCCGGGGTCAGTTTTTTCTGCCTCTTCAATCATATAACCTTCGGCGCCTTCAGATTCCCACTTCCACGCCTTGTCGCTGTCAGGGGACTTACTGATTACAGTAACCTTGTCTGCCACCATAAACGCGGAATAGAATCCTACTCCGAATTGACCGATTATGTCATAACCATCTTTTAACTCATTTTCAGATTTGAATGCAAGGGAACCGCTTTTTGCTATTATGCCAAGATTCTCCTCAAGCTCTTCCTTTGTCATTCCGATGCCAGTGTCAATCAGCTTTAATGTCCTGTTTGATTTGTCTGGAATGATTTTGATGAAGTAGCTGTCCTTGTCGAATTTAAGGCTTTCGTCAGTTAATGCTCTGTAGTAGATTTTGTCAATGGCATCGCTGGAATTTGAGATAAGCTCCCTTAAAAATATCTCCCTGTGAGTATAGATCGAATTGATCATTAAGTCGAGAAGTCTTTTTGATTCCGCCCTAAAGGCTTTTTTAGTCATAGTGATCGCTCCTGTTCTGTTGAATTTATTAGCACTCTGGAAGATGGAGTGCTAATAAAGTATATATCATACTTTTATTTTCATGTCAATTGATAGATGGGAATTTAAGAGTACATTTGTGGGTGAAATCATTTAATTAAACGAGTATAAAATATACGGGATGCAGGTATACAATATACTTGCAAAATAACTGAAAATATTATGAAAAGCGAGTTCTATTTACAACCGATATTTGATAAAATAACATTTGTACCTAAAGAGAATCATATTTGAATAAAGGGTGGTATGAACATTGAAAAGAATCATGAAGGTAGAGAGCCTTCTTCTAAAAAAAATCAAACAACACGACAATAAAGACTTTGAAAGGGAATATCCTATCGATTTTGAGATAGTTCATATGGCTAGCAGCGCAGCTATAGGAAGGATACTGGCAAAGAAAAGAGGAGTTAATTCCGAAATAGCTTCTATAGCATGTATACTTCACGACTACGGCCGGATTATAACTGGTCTGCAAGAAAATCACGCTAATAATGCTTACGAGCCGGTGAAGGAACTCTTGGAAGAGTGCGAAGACTTTACTGAGGAAGAAATTGAAAACATTGCAAATGCTGCCAAGAATCACAGTTCCAAAAACGTAATAGGGACGCCGATCGAGGAAATAGTAAAAGATGCAGACGTATTCGACTGTTGGCAGTATGATATCCCTATGAATAGACCGGAACAAAAAATCAGGCTTGAAAAGGTAATAAAAGAACTGATATAGTATAAGTATATTATTTTAGGGGGAATAGCTATGATGGAATCGGTAAAAAAACAGGTATTGGATATCGCCCAAAAGGCTGAAAGGTCCGGGCTTTGCAAGCATCGTGCCGGTAATTTCAGCATCATGGACAGAGAAACAGGGTACGTTGCTGTGACGCCATCAGGAATCGACAGAGAAGAGATGACTTATCACGATATCTGCATAGTAGATTTGGAGGCTAACGTAATTGAAGCATTGACAGGACTCAAGCCTACCAGTGAGCTATTGGTCCATCTTGCCTTGTACAAGAAAAGACCGGATATCAACGCTGTAGCCCACACCCATTCCAGATTTGCCACCAGCTTTGCCATAGTAAACAAGCCTATCCCGGCTATCGTTTACGAGTGTGCGATTTTAGGGCTGAAAAAAGGCTACGTGCCGGTTGCGGAATATGGGAGGCCTGGAACTATGGATCTTGCTGACAAAGTAGCGAAGGCTGCAGAGTTTGCAGATTTTTCTATATGAAAGGGGCATTATCTTGACCGAAAAACAAAGAAAGTGGCTTGCTTGGTCTTTGGCAATTGCCTGGATGGGAGTAATATTTTTATTTTCAGCTCAACAGGCAGAAGAATCTGCAAGACTTAGTGGAGGAATCCTGAAATACTTATTGGATGGGATATCAGCAATGATTCCAAATGCTGAACTAAACCAGGATTTGTTTCATTTGCTTGTCAGAAAAGGAGCTCACTTTGGCATCTATGGCGTTTTGGGAGTTTTAGTTTTAAATGCAGTTTTCATTACCCGAGGGAAATTGGATATAAAAACTTTTTTAGTAGCCGTCGCAATATGTGTGACCTATGCAATAACAGACGAGGTTCATCAGATGTTTGTCCCAGGAAGAGCCGGGATGATTGAAGATGTAGCAATAGACACATTAGGAGCAGCGGCAGGCGCGCTTTTTTGGACATTTCTTAAGTCCTCCGATGTTGCACAATGATATTTATTGAAATATAATAATTATAAACAGTGTTTCGAATAGATCTAGGGGGATGCGGCATGAAAAAGATGAGCTTGATAAAATTAGAGTTGGGGTTTGTTGTTTTTATTTCATTGTTTGCCCTGTCGTTATTGTCTTCATTATATGCGATGAGCTATGTATATCCGGGTCAGGATTACATGACGTCCTTTTATATACTTGCGCCATACCTTTTATCCGTAAAAGGTGTTGTTCTAATTCCATTTATGTTTTATATCGCAAAGGAGTACGTTTTTTATAAATTTTTGTTTATGATAGCCGTGCTGAATGGGACCTCGGCGCTTTATTTAGCATATGCTTCATACGAAAGCATATATCAACTAGCTTCATTAAATCTAATGTTTGATATAATTTTCATACCCATCGCAGGAGTACTGATTTTTGGCGGAAAGAAAGCCAAAAATAATTTGAAATCGAAAAACATTGATGAAAAAAGCATCGAAATACCTGCGTCGGATAAAGTTAAGGTGCTTAGCCGGGAGTCAGAGGAGATGCTTGAAAAGATAAAAGATATTCCAGAGGAAAATAAACAGCTCTACGAGAGTCGTAGGCAAGCTCTTTCGGAGGATAGGGCTGTTTCGCCAAAAGAGGATTCAACTTTTGAGAGCGAACCCGAGGTATATATAGGAACAAAACAAGTGTTAGAACCTGAGCCGAAACCGAAACCAGAGCCAGAGCCAGAGCCAGAGCCGGACAAAGTGGTTGCAGTATTGAAAAATGAAAATAAGGCTGTCTATCACAGAATCAAAGTGCTGCATCCGAATGCAGACGTGTTTTATCTAAACGGAGAAAATGTACAGGATGACAGCAGATTTTCCGGTGACAAGGACTTTTTAGAATACGTCGTGGGGGTCGAAAAATACGATAGAGTGATCGTGGGTGCTAATGGCATATCAAGAGAAGAAATTATGGAATTTTTCAAGACAGTAATAAAAGCGGACTGTCCTCTGGAAATAATCGGCAAAGACGATGAGTTGAAAATGGTAAAGGACATCAACAGCCTTTTCGATTCGTTTCCTGTGGAAGAACCTGCTTCGAAGGGAAGAAAGTATGAAAAAATAGTGATGGTAAACGCAAATCCGGTGAGCAAAGCCATGATAAACTGGTTGGCTGACTTAGGCTGTCGGGAGTTGCACTTGGTCAATCATGAAGTTAATGACATAGACTGCGGCAGGGTCAATATATTCAATTACAGGGCAAAAAACGAAGAAGGCTGGAAAAACGTGCCATTTGAAGAGGCGGGTCTAGTGTTATACTCTTACGAGCTGGAGAATATAAATGCTTGTGAATCCTTCCCCGATGTAGCTATAGAAACCAATCTTTTTCCATTGGTGGATTTTTTGGAAAGCATGAGGAAAAGAACTGTTGAAGAATTTTTGTTCCTATCCTCACTTACGGCTCACGAATGTAACAGCGTAATGGGAGCAGTGTACAGAAATGGTGAAGCAATGGTGGAGGCATTCGGCAAATATAGCTCAACGGCGACAAAAATTTTAAGACTCGGCTGGTTTGTTGATAAAGATTCGCACAATATAGAAAAAATAGAATCTGGCGAATGGGAAGGCCTGAAGCTGGAGCCGGAAGAAGCTCTGCCATTTGCATATGAGAACAATGAAATTGCTCATATTATCATCAGATGGATTTCTGAGAATAGAGACAGAGGGACATATTACCTTAATACCGGAAAGCAGATCTACCTCCCTGCTCTTATTTCACAGCTATCTTGCAGGGATGAGGGAAAGCTAAATGATACTGATTTAGTGAATTTAAAATATCATATAGATAAATATATGATTGAATACCCAAAGGAAAAAACACTTCAACACCCTGTATTTGAAAAAGAAGAAAATCCTGTTGTAGACTACATGATAGGTAGAAAGATAGTCGATAATTTAAGAGCCAGGCTAGAAGATGGCAAGGTGTCGGAAGCTAAAAAATATTTAAGCCAGCTTGCCGGAAAGTATAAAGGAATGTAGACATTTTATAGAGGATATGCAGGTGAAAATATGATATAATCACCTTTAGCACTGAATAGAAATAGGGGATGATGCTGGAAATGAAAAGTCAGTCGAGAATGATGTTTTTATTTGTAATAAATGGAGGTTTGCTTTTCTTATCATATATAGCTTCAATTTATCTAAACTCATATTTTGGAATCGATTCGAGCTTTGTCGAAACTTTGGAGCCTTGGCTCTTTCAATTTATAAGCATTAAGATTTTTGTGATGGCCCTTTTCGTATTTACATGCATGAATCGATTTGACCATGTAATAATGACGGTAGGGGCACTGATAGCAAATGCAGCAGCTTACGGATTTTTATTTTATTATGAAGGCGTTGTAGACAACTATTCTATGTACATGGTCTTGGCGGGCGTTGAGATAATCTTGATAAATATTTTAGGAGCTGTCTATAACATCTCATCGCCAAAGGAGAGCAAAAAGGAAGAGGACGAGCACGAGCAAAGAGAAGCAGAAATTGCTCTGATGGGAATGAACAGCAAGATAGCAGAGAAAAAAGCAGTGATCAAAGAGCTGGAAAACAAGCTTGATTCTAAAGAGATTAGATTGAATGAGATAATCGATAAAGTTGAGAAGGTTAAAGCAGAAGAAGAGGAAAATGCATTGAAATCAATATCATGTCCAATAAGGATAGATATCGGAATAGATGATTTGAAAAAGTGTTTCGACAAGTATCATCAGGTGGAAACCAAGGAAAAACAAAAAAATGAAGGTGCTGAAAATCAAAAAAAACCTGCCGACAAAGAAGCGTTGTCACTTAAAGAAAAAGAGCTGAAAGAAAGGGCATCCGTAGTAAAGAGCAAGGAAAGAATAATAGAGCAGACTATTCAAAACCTAGAGCAGATTTCCAAGACCATTAAAGAAAGAATGACGCTTCTGGAAGAAAAGGAATCATACGTCAAGAAGCAGTTGAAATTAATAGAAGAAAGAGAAGACGGATATACCCAGATGGTTCAAAACAAGATATATGAAACGATATTCAACGATCCGGAAATTATAGGGGATGAAGTCAAGTTGAAGGACAATACAAGGGAGATAATAATCGACAAGAATGATCTCAGCGAGATAAGGAAGATGATAGAAAAAGCAGTGGAAGAGGAAATGAATCAGTAGATGAAATACGAAGTGTCCGAAAGAGGAGCTGTTTTATTTTGAATAAGATTTTAATCATATCGGCATTGGTGGCAGTCATGATGCTTTCAACAGGATATCATTTGGTAGAGGTGGTTCAGGCAGGAAGCGACTATGAGATTGCATTTAACAGTCCTGATGCCGGGCAAAGAGACAGAACCAATGTATTTAGTGGGTTGATCAGGAATTATACGGGAGGATTCTCTCAGTATTTAGGGTATGCGATAGGCGCCGCTATTGTGGTGCTTGTTTCATGGATGGTGATAGAATTTGTCAACTGGATAAGAAAATGGATTGATAAAAACAAGCATCCTTGAATTTTCATGCATTATAATATATAATGTTTCTTACTGAAAACAAACGCAGTGCATTGAATAGACCGAACCTGGCGTATCGGTCGTAAAATATGGAGGAGGACTTATTTTGGATAGAATTGAAGCCGCGAAGGAACATTTTGGAAAATTAATAGAGGAACAATTTGCTCGAATTGAAAAAATGAAAGAGGAAAAGGAATTTATCGACTACGACTCTTTGGACAAGGTAATAATCGGGGTAGTCGGAGGAGACGGAATCGGTCCTTATATTACATCTCAAGCACAAAGGGTACTCGAGTTTTTGCTTGATGACGAGGCAAAGGCGGGGAAAGTCGAATTTAGAACAATAGATGGGCTAACGATCGAAAATAGGGCTCAGCACAACAAAGCTATACCTGACGATGTATTGGCTGAAATAAAAAAATGCCATATAATTCTTAAAGGACCTACTACCACGCCAAGAGCGGGAGATCCATGGCCGAATATAGAAAGCGCCAACGTTGCGATGAGAAAGGAACTGGACCTTTTTGCAAATGTAAGACCTGTAAAGGTTCCTGAAGAAGGCATCGATTGGATGTTCTATAGAGAGAACACTGAAGGGGCATACGCTCTAGGCAGCAAAGGTGTTCACGTAAACGACGATCTTGCCATAGACTTTACCGTAACTACTCAGGAAGGATCCCATAGGATCATCAAATCTGCTTTTGAGTATGCGAAGAAATCAGGGAAAAACAAAGTCACTGTGGTAACAAAAGCGAATGTAGTAAAGGCTACTGATGGAAAATTCCTGGATGTTGCCAAGGAAATAGCCAAGGATTACCCTGGAGTAGAGTGGGATGACTGGTACATAGATATCATGACAGCCAAGCTGATAGACCCGAAAAGAAGGACGAATTTCAAGGTAATGGTTCTTCCGAATCTTTATGGAGACATCCTTACCGACGAAGCAGCTGAATTTCAAGGGGGTGTTGGAACGGCGGGAAGCGCGAATATCGGAAAGAGATATGCGATGTTTGAGGCTATTCACGGTTCAGCTCCTAGGATGGTAGAAGAAGGCAGAGGAAAATATGCAGACCCAAGCAGCATAATGAGAGCTGCTGTAATGCTTTTAGAGCATATGGGCAAAATCGACAAGGCGGAAGCTTTATCAAGTGCTCTTGACAAATGCGGAGTTTACGAGAAAAAATACGTAATTACAGGCAGAGAAGACGGAGCAACAGGGGCGGAGTATGCGGAATACGTGATGGAAACTCTTGAGAAGCTATAATTTTAAGACTTGCAAAGGGGCATGATATATGCCTCTTTTTCTATTAAAAAAGGAGGGCATCGGATGAGAAAATTCATGGAAGAAGCACTTCGCGAAGCAAAAAAAGCATATGCTTTGGGGGAGGTCCCCGTAGGTGCAGTCGTAGTAAGGGGAGGAGAAATCATATCTAGAGCTCATAATATGGTTGAGGCTTATCATGACCCTACAGCTCATGCAGAGATACTGGCAATCAGAGAGGCTGCTGTTAAACTGGGAAGCTGGCGCCTAAATGATTGTGAGATATACGTCACGTTGGAACCGTGTATAATGTGCACCGGTGCCATAGGGGGCAGCAGAATGAAAACTCTTATCTACGGAGCTAATGATTCCAAGGAAAAAGGACTGGAAGTCATAAGGTGGGAGTTGAAAAAAACCAACAACTTGGGGATGGAAATATACGAAGGGATAATGGAGGAAGAATGCAAAAAGCTTTTGAAGGATTTTTTTAAAGAGCAGAGAGCGGATAAATAAAGCGGTTTGATGTCATGTTAGACAACAAACCGCTTTGTTTATTCTTATGTGAGTTGGTGAATAAAAATTCCGCTCCTGAGCTTGGGTTCAAACCAAGTGGATTTGGGAGGCATTAATAGCCCTGCATCTGAGATTGCCATTAACTCTTTGATTGAGGTTGGGTACATCGCGAAAGCAAGCTTCATATCTATCTTGCATCGGCGTTCTAGCTCTTTTAGTCCCCTAATGCCTCCTACAAAATCTATTCGCTTATCCGTTCTGATATCTCCTATGCCAAGCAAAGGCTTTAGCACCGATTCCTGCAGTATTGATACATCCAATGAGGCGACTGGATCCTTGTAATCTACCGTGTTTTCCTTTACAGTCAGCCTGTACCATGTATCATCCAGATACAGTCCGATTTCCCCCTTCTGAGAGGGTTTGAAAGGTTGTGAGCCGGAGCTTTCTACATCCATAACCTCCTCTAGCTTGGAGATGAACTCATCGGTCGTCATGCTGTTGAGATCTTTGACTACTCTGTTATAGTCCATAATATAAAGCTGGTCGTGAGGGAAAAGTACGCTTAGAAAGAAATTATACTCCTCATTTCCAGTATGGTTTGGATTTGATTCCCTTCGCTTTAGCCCCACTTTTACAGCTGAAGCTGTTCTGTGATGGCCGTCTGCAATATACGTGGAGGGGATTTTGTCAAATTCATCAACCAGCGTTTCTATAGTTTCAGGATTGTCGATTATCCAAACCTGGTGCGTAATTCCGTCTTCAGTGACAAAGTCGTATTCCGGGGTCTGCTTCCCCGTCCAGGATTCAACGATGGCGTTGATGTTTTTTTTGGATTCATAGGTTAAAAATATCGGTCCGGTGTTGGCATCGCAATAGTCGACATGATTGATCCTATCCTTTTCCTTATCCTCACGGGTCAGCTCATGACGCTTGATGGTGCCGTTTATATAATCATCTATTGCGCTGCAGCATACCAACCCTGTTTGAATTCTGCCATCCATTATAAGTCTGTATATGTATAGCTTCGGGGTATCGTCTTGTATGAATATTCCTTTCTCAGTAAAGGAATCCATAGTTGATCTTGCTTTTAAATAGACTTCCTCGCTGTATGGGTCGGTATCCGAAGGAAGATCGATTTCTGATTTATCTATATGCAAAAACGAATAAGGGTTGCCCTTTACGGCTTCAATTGCTTCCTCGGTGTTGTATACATCGTAGGGAAGCGCAGCTACCTTTCCGGCAAGTTCCTTCTCTGGTCTGATTGATTTAAATGCTTTGATTACAGCCATTTATTTCTCCTCAATTAATTGTTTTTTATTACTCTTACTTTTAAAACTCCGTCTATATCCGAAATCATGTTGGTAAGGTCGTCTGATATGTGTGAATCAACATCGATAAGGGTGTATGCAAAATCGCCTTTTGATTTATTAAGCATGTCGCCGATATTGATGTTGTCTTTAGCCAAAACTCCTGTTATCTGACCTACCATGTTTGGAATGTTCTTATGGGTTATACCGATTCTTGCCTGGGTATTGCTCACTCCCATGTAGCAGTCAGGGTAGTTTACAGAGTTTACGATATTTCCGTTTTCCAAGAACTCTTTGATTTCGTGAACAGCCATTCTAGCGCAGTTTTCTTCAGACTCTGCAGTGGATGCTCCAAGATGGGGTATTCCAATAACGCCGTCCATGTTTAAGAGCTCTTGATCCGGGAAATCAGTTACGTAGCATGCAACTTTTCCGCTATCCAGTGCGTCCTTGATATCCTTGTTGCTTACTAGGGCTCCCCTTGCAAAGTTTAGGATCCTAAGACCGGGTTTGGCCATCTTTAGCCTATCTGAATTGACCAGGTTCTTAGTTTGGTCGATCAACGGCACGTGAAGAGAAATATAATCGCAGTCTGTCATGATTTCATCAAGGCTCAAGGCTCTTTTCACATCGCAGCTTAGGCCCCATGCAGATTCAACAGATACGAAAGGGTCGTAGCCATAGACTTCCATGCCAAGTGCGAGTCCCGCATTTGAAACCAAAACTCCTATTGCTCCAAGGCCTATTACGCCTAGTTTTTTTCCTGTAAGCTCTTGACCGGCAAATTTGGACTTTTCTTTTTCTATCAGCTTCGCCACTTCCGGGTCGTCTTTGGCTGATTTAGCCCAGTTGATTCCCTGAACGACTTTCCTTGATGATAGCAACAAGCCTAATACTACAAGCTCTTTTACTGCATTTGCGTTGGCTCCAGGAGTGTTGACTACTATAACTCCCTTTGAAGCGTATTCTTCTATTGGTATATTGTTTACTCCTGCTCCAGCACGACCTATTATCTTTACGCTTTCAGGAAGCTCCATATCGTGCATTTTGTAGCTTCTGAGAAGTATGGCATCCGGGTTTGGATCTTCTTCTGTTATTCTGTAGTTTCCTCCAAGTAGCGACAAGCCGTCTTGAGAAATATTGTTTAATGTTTTTATCTTATACATTGGAAACCTCCGATTATTTATTTTTTGCTTCGAATTCCTTCATGAACTCAACCAGCGCCTTTACTCCTTCAACAGGCATGGCATTGTATATGCTTGCTCGCATGCCTCCAACAGAACGATGGCCTTTAAGGTTGACAAAGCCTTTTGCTACAGCTTCCTTAATGAATGCTGCATCCAGCTCGTCATTTCCTGTAACGAATGGAACGTTCATTAAAGATCTGTCTTCAACGGCGACAGTAGCTTTGAACATGGCGCTTTGATCGAGATAATCATAAAGCAGCTGGGATTTTTCCCTGTTTATCTTCTCCATAGCGGCTACTCCGCCTTTTTCCTTCAACCATTTAAATACCAGCATGCACATATAGATTGAATAGCAAGGTGGCGTATTGTAAAGGGAATCAGCATCGGCGTGTATCTTGTAGTCCAGCATCGTAGGGGTGATATCCATTGCTTTTCCTATCAGATCTTCTCTGATTATGACAGCTGTGACGCCTGCAGGTCCCATGTTCTTTTGCGCTCCGGCATAAATCAGCCCGAATTTGCTGACGTCATAAACTTCGGATAGTATATTTGAGGACATGTCAGCTACCAGTGGGACGTCTCCCGTATCAGGAAGATTGTCAGGAGTGAATCTCGTGCCGTATATGGTGTTGTTTGTGGTTATGTGAAAATAATCTGCATCTTTTGAAAAAGCTGACTTATCCAACTTTGGAATATAGGAGTATGTACTTTCCTTGGATGAAGCCAAAACATTGACTGTTCCATATTTTTTTGCTTCCTTGATGGCTTTTGTGGACCAAGCTCCGGTATCCACATAATCTGCAGTTTTAGAGTTGGAAAACAGATTTAGAGGTATCATTGCAAACTGGGTGGAAGCCCCGCCTTGTAAAAATAGGATCTTGTAGTTTGCAGGAACATTCATCAGTTCCCTTAAAAGCTTTTCGGCATCTGCAGCGATACCCATAAATTCTTTGGATCTGTGGCTCATCTCCATCACAGACATTCCGCTTCCCTTATAGTTCAACATTTCCTTTGATGCTTCTAGAAGCACTTCTTCCGGCAAGACTGAAGGTCCGGCAGAAAAATTATAGACTCTTTCGTACATAGTAAATCCTCCTTATTTAATATATTAATATTTCATTTTGCATTTGTAGCAATAAAAATAGCTATTCTTGTATTTTAATTTATTTCTACTATATTATCAAGTAGAATCAAGGTATACGCCTTGTGAGGATTGATTTTTAACAGTATTTGCAATAGAATGGTTTTGTAGCTATATAAATTTCACGTCCAAAAAGCAAAAGTCTAAAATGTATTAGTACTACTATACAGCATCGTTATATATTTATCAATAAGTTTCTAGACGGTAAATCAACCTGATTTACGATTTCATTGCAAAAAGGAGGCTGCCATGTACAGAGTGTCGGTAGAAAGCATAGGGGGTATGGTATTTTTAGGAGTTTTGTTCGGTGTTGGAATTCTTATGGTGCTAGCTGCCATCAAGTTCGCAAGGCAGGAAAAGTCAGACAGAAAGTCAAAAAAAGCCGTGTTGGAGCTGGGGATTATGGTAGCGGTTGCCTTGTTGACTGTGGGCTTGTACGTTGCCATGAGATTTTTAAATGTGGTGGAGATTGAAGATGGGTCTTTAAAGGCAGTATTCTTAACCGGGTTTAAAAGCGTAGAGATTGCCCAGGTGGATATGACCGATGTTTACATCATAGACTGGAAGGCGGACAGGCAGTACGCGCCGGCGAGAAGAATCATGGGAACATCTATAGGCTCATTCAGAGAAGGCCGATTCACATTAAGCAACGGGGATAGGGCATATCTGCTCGCAAATGGAAGCCGAGTACTCGTTGTTAAGACGCGAGATGACATTTATTTCTTTGGACCAGACGAATTCGAGGAATTCGTATCTGATTTTGAAACAAACATCAAAAAAATTGATTAATAAACAGGAGGAAAAGTATGCTTAAAATTGAAGGAGTGTCCAAATCATATGGATCGGGAAAAATTAAGGCGGTAGACGATATTAGTTTTGATGTTAAGCCAGGCGAGATATTTGGTTTTTTAGGTCCAAACGGAGCCGGCAAGACGACTACCATAAAAATGATTGTGGGATTACTGAAGCCGGATTCCGGAACCATACATATAAACGGCATAAACAATCAGGTAGATTCGATCAATTCCAAAAGGCAGTTCAGCTACGTTCCCGACAGTCACGAGGTTTTCGAAAAACTCAAGGGAATCGAGTATCTAAATTTCATGGGAGATGTCTACGGTGTGGACAAAGAGAAGAGGAAGAGCGAAATTCAAAGATACTTGAAGCTGTTTGATATGGAAAAAGCGGTCAATGATCCTATAAGCAGCTACTCTCATGGGATGAAGCAAAAGATAGTGCTCATAGGCGCCTTGCTTCATGATCCCAGGGTCTTCATACTGGATGAGCCTATGGTGGGTCTTGACCCGAAATCATCATACAATTTGAAGGAACTTATGAAACAAAGGTGCGCAGAAGGAAAAAGTGTGTTTTTTTCCACACATGTGCTTGAAGTAGCTGAAAAGATCTGTGACAGGATAGCGATAATAAACAATGGAAAAATCATAGCTCAAGGTACCATGGAACAGCTTAAGGGAGATGCAAAAGACAAGGAGAGCCTTGAAAAAATATTCTTGGAGTTGACAGAAATATGAAAGAAATATTGATTTTGACTAAAACGCTCCTTAATGCAAATTTTGGTTTTTCCAAGTTTCTTCACGATGCCAAAACGGACAAAAAAAAGTTGGCGATGGCTCTGTTGATGGTCCTTGTATTTGCCTCCCTGATTCCGGTTTACAATATGTATATAAAATTGCTTAAGACAGTGTACATACAGCTTTTCGTCCTAGGGCAGGAGGGGGCGATCTTTGCGATGACTTTTTCAACAGCGGCCATAGTGGTACTGTTTTTCGGTTTGATATACGCCATGTCTACCTTTTATTTTTCAAAAGATCTGGACAAGCTGCTGTTTCTTCCAATTAAGGAAGAGAGCATCGTGTCTGCAAAGTTCATCAACATGGTGGTATATGAATATATGATAGTCGTGCCTATATTGGCTCCAGTGTTTTTTATTCCCTTTGAAGATATGGGGGGAGTGCTATACACCCTTTTCTTTGCAATCGGTGTTCTCCTTCTTCCCGTAGTACCTTTAAGCATAGGGACTGTTATTGTTATGTTTATTATGAAGTTCGTAAATATTGAAGGCAAAAAAGATATTTTGAGGACGGTCAGCTTATTTTTGTTTCTGGTGATAATAATATTATTTCAGTTTCTTGTAAATAGGGCGGCAACAGCGATGCCTCCTGGAAGCGAGGGGGAGTATATAGAGGCGCTGCTTAGAAATCAAAATAGCTTGGTGAATATAGTGGGAAGGACCTATCCGCCGGCAATATGGCTAAGCAAGGGACTGTACGAATCAAACACTGCAAGTGGCATAATTAGTTTCCTTTTATATGGGTCAGCTTCCATGGTGTTTGGTTTGGGAGTGGTATTCGCCGGAAAAAAACTTTATGTACAAGGCTATTTTAACAAGAGCGACAGCGTTAAAAAGCATATAGCCTTGGAGTACGACAAGGATGTGATAGCAAGCTCACCCTGGAAGGCCATCTTTTTAAATGATATGAAAATGGTGCTCAGAACGCCCATATATCTTTTTAACTGTGTCAGCATCGTAGTCATAATTCCTGTGATAATGATATTGATGCCGTTGATTTCCGGTGGTGGGGAATTGGATATGTTCACCGAGATGTACAGAAATTTCAAGGATATCTTTACGTTGTTGCTGATAGGCATATTTGTATTTATTGCAGGCACGAACCCAACTCAGTCCACTACGGTCTCAAGGGAAGGCAAAGCAAGTTGGGTAAATGCGGTCGTACCGGTTTCAAAAAGAGATGCTTTTATGGGAAGGATGACTTTCCCGATAATTCTTCAGACAACGGCTATGATGTTTTTCTTGGTGCCGCTGACCTTTATCTTGAAGCTTGAATTTTCTACTGTGGCATTTGCTTTGATAGGAGGGTTTGCAGGTTCAGTTCCGGTAATAGGTTTTGGCGTTTTGGTTGATACTTACAGGCCGAAATTGGACTGGGACGATCCTCAAAAGGCTGTAAAGCAAAATTTAAATGTGCTTTTCAATATGCTGGGAGCAATTGCTTTTGGAGCGGCTATGGGATTTGCCATATACTTTCTTTTTAATGTGGCAGGGCTTTCTGTTGAGGCTTTGGTGGGCATGCTGATTGTTGCAAGCACCTTGATGACAGCTCTCGTGTACAACTTGTACAACAGAATCAATTAGACAGAGGGTGAGTTTAATGAGTTTATTGAAAGAGAAGAACCACAGAAGCGGATTATGGCTGTTTTTAATATTGTTTATAGTTTTTATTGCTGGGAATCTGGTAATCGGTGCGTTTTTTTATGAGGAATTCGCTCTCTATCACCAGTTGGTTGACGTATTGATTCCGTGCTTAGTCTACTTGATAGCTACTGGACAGCCTATCATATCCACGCTGAAGCTCAATGTTGGATTGTCGGCAAAAAACATCTGGAGGATATTTCAGCTTTTTTTAATAAGCTTTTTGATCAAATACGGAATAAATTACCTTGTTGCTGTTTTGGCAAGGATAGATTCCGGAGAAGTCACTATCAGGGTATTCGAAATGGTGCCCAATCTGTGGGTGTTTTTCATAGCGGTTGCAGTAATACCTGTAATCTTGGAGGAGGTATTCATAAGGGGAGTCATCTTAGACCATTTCAGAGATGTAAGCCTTTTGCAGGCCTCTGTCGTGACGGGGGTGCTTTTTGGCCTGATGCATATAGACTTGGGCCAGCTGGGATATGCCACTGCCCTTGGAATAATAATGGCGGCTATAGTGTTGGTAACCGGATCTCTTTGGGGAGGCATACTATTTCACTTTTTTAACAATTTTACATCTTTTGCGGTCCTTGCGGCACTCAAAAAGATGGCTGAGTCTTTTCCGGAAATCTTCGATCTCCAGGATATCCTGGAGGTGCAGCCTTTGGAGACCGGCTTTACGGACAACTTATTGATGATAGTCATCGCTGTATCATTGCTGATAGCTGGAGTGTACATGACTGTGCACTATATAAAAAAGATGATAAGGGAAAATGGCTACGAGATGCCGGTCAGCCATGTATCATGGAAGGGGCTTTTTGTAAATGCGCCTATGGGAATTTTATTGGCTCTGTACATAGGATTAAATGTGGTATTGTATTTTTGAAAGTGGGATATATTTAAAGAAAGCCTATGCTATATATTTGCACCACATAGATTCAGCAACTCATACGCCTATGGTGTCCGAGTTCGAGGGCTTCGCCCAATATCAAATTGCCAGTGAAATATATTTAAAGCAAGCTTTGTATATTGCACTGCGATGCAGTAATCAGAGTTGTTTAATATTCATTGCAGCGTATTTAAAGTGAGCATCGCATCGCATGTTAGTGATTCAGCAACTCAGACACCTACGGTGTCCGAGTTCGAGGGCTTCGCCCAATATCAAATTGCTAGTGCAATATATTTAAAGCAAGCTTTGTATATTGCACTGCGATGCAGTA